>NZ_JBFULB010000112.1:0-11695 GCF_056400545.1 Stenotrophomonas sp. P5_A8
GTCGATGCCCGCCAGCTACAACTTGGCGCCGACACAGCGCGCGGCGGTGGTACTGGACCGCGGCGATGGACTGCAGCTGCAGCTCCTGGCTTGGGTCCTACTTCCCTTCTGGGCCAAGGCCAAGAAGCTGCAGGGCTCGACCATCAATGCCCGCATCGAGACAGTGGCCACCAAGCCAGCGTTTCGCTCGGCCTTCAAGAGGCATCGGTGCCTGATCCCCATGGCCGGGTACTACGAGTGGTCGGTCAACGCCGAGGACGGGAAGAAGGGTCCGTGGTTCATCCACGCGGCGACGCCGCTGTGGGCCGCCGGCCTGTGGGAGGACAGCAGCCCCCTGCTCAACCCCGACAACCTCGGCACCTTCACCGTGATCACCGGCGACAGCAGCGGCGTGTCTGCAGATATCCATGACCGCATGCCGGTGTGGTTGGATCCCAGCCAAGCCAGCGAGTGGATCACCGCATCACCCGATGACGCCATGGCGATGCTGCTGGCCAGCGAGTCGCCTGCTATGGAGGCATACCGTGTCAGCCGAGCGGTAAACACTCCTCGAAACAACAGCAATCAACTGCTGCAGGCGATGGATTGATCTCCTGCGATGCGTCCCGGTGTGTAAAGGGCGCCCAGCATGAGATGCGTCAGTGGACCTCCCACGCACGTCGATACTCCGTAACAATTTGCCCGATCCTTCGGTGAGTAATCACCCCCTCCGAATTCAGATACGGACAACCGTCTTCGCCAAATGCCCTAAATAGGTCCGTCATAAGATCCGAAACTAAAGGGCCCAACCCATCGACTGAAGTGCCAAGGGCTTCATACGGCAAGGGACCCATAACGAGCATGTTCTCATCAATTGGCTGAGTGTCCGTAAAATATCCTTCGGAGTGTTCGTAATAGAGTGTTTTTGCTGCAGTATTCACATAGCTCAGCACGACAAAACCTGGACCTTCAACGCCAGCGACGCCAAGAGCAATGGCAACCTGAGGCAGAATGTCGAACAGTTTGATCGTCGTGTCCATACTCATAAGTGAGACATAGTCTTTCTGCGACCAAGCCTCCCAAGAAACCTCGACAGTCCCATTTCTAAAGAACTGAATATATGGCCGAGCAGCAACCGAGCCCATCCCAGACCGACTGGCCACCATGCCACTGTAGTTGAATCTATTATTAAGAATCGATCCTGAAATGCGAACGATGTGATTCCTTAGGACTGACAGGTCAGGCCTACCAGAACCTTGGAAAGAAGACCGGGGAATAACGTGAATTGTCGCAATGGCACCACCGGATGTTTTAGCCAAGTGCTTCGTCCGCTCCTTCATCCACAAATCCACCCTCGTTTCGACGGAAGACCTGAGTGCGAACGAGTCGAACAATTGCTGATAGCTCATATCAACATTCCTTGTTCCCGCCCTAATCGTGAATCTCTGCCACTCTGCCAATGAAGCTTGATAGGGGCCTCCGTACTGAGATGGCACGTCGACGACAATCACTGTTCCCTGGCTAGTGTGAACCGGTTGCACCACCAGACCGTTGACCCTAGGAAACACCTTTCCAAGCAGCTGCGTCTGCATCCAAAGTGAAAGGCTGTCAGCGCCTTCAACGACATCAACAAGCTTGTCCGCGCGACCCTGTCCATCTTCTTTAATGCCGTAGACGATTCGACCTCCGCGAGCATTCGCGAAACCAGCCACGTCCATGAGAAGCGATCGAATTCCGTTGTCGTCTTTGGACGGAGGCTTCGCCTTAAAATCTAAGATCTGACTCTCCGGCTCTCTGTCAGCCAACAGTCCCTTGACCCAATTCTCATCCATCTTCAACCCTCCGCCGGCCACAGCGGGATACTAGTCTTGGATTAACGCCCTGACAATAAAAACTGCGATTCGGATAGAACTGGAGCTATACAGCAACCTCGCTCAAAGGAAGATTTGGAGCAACCTCAACGACGCGCCCCCCTCTCGCCCACACGTTGTATGGGATAGCGCCACCCAACACCCCAATAGCTCGCATCTGCGCGCCATCGTAGGTCGTCAGACTGCTGGTGCCGTCGGCGTTATAGGCGGTGACCGTCGCCAGCAGCCGCGGGCTGGCGCTGACCAGCCCGGCGAATTCGTCCCACAGTTCAGTCCGCATCGCTGTAGTGCCTCTCCAGGGTAATGGTCTGCTCGACCACGGCTGCGTTGTCACCGATCCGCGCCTCGGTCCGCACCGAGGTGCAGACGCCATGCCAAGTGCCCTCCTCGCCCACGACCTCGATGAGGTCCAGCGGCAGGATCCGGCCAACCTCACCGGGGCGCAGCGGCCCGGCGAACAGGGGCATCACCAGGTCGATTGCAGCCTGCTCGCCGCGATCGGCCAAGATGTTGCGCCCACGCTCGGCGGCGACCGCGCTGGTGTTGGTCAAAGGGCTGCTTACCTGCTGGGCGAACAGCTGGCCGGCCTCGCCGGCGCGGCGCACCTTGCAGGTGATACCCTTGCCTGCCAGCTCACCGGTGGCATTCGTGCGTGGCAGTGCATCGAGTGAATCCTAAACCGCTCGCCACGCACACTGCGCACGTCCACCGCAACGCATTCCAGCAGCCGATCATGGATCGGCTCTACCCTCATGCGGCGGCATCGACACAGTCTTCCCGTCACGCGGGGCGAATGACAAAAACTTCACACCCTGCCCCGCTGCCGCCCCTAAGCTCCTTCGATCCGCCTGGAGTGCCGTCGATGCGTCTGCGTAGCCCGTGTCTCGTCCTGCCTCTGCTGCTTGCTACGGCCGCCGCATGGGCGACGCCGCCGGTGACGTCGGTGCCCACGCTGGACATGGGCCGCTACGCCGGCCAGTGGCACGAGATCGCGCACCTGCCGGTGTCGTTCCAGAAGAAGTGTGTGGGGGACATCACCGCCACCTACAGTCTGCGCGGCGATGGCCGCATCAGCGTGCACAACGTCTGCCGCATCGACGATGGCACGCGCATCGCCGCCGACGGCGTGGCGCGACCGGTCGAAGGCCATCCGGGGCAGTTGCAGGTGCGCTTCGTGCCGGACTGGCTGGCATGGGCACCGCTGGTGTGGGCCGACTACTGGGTGATCGCGCTGGACCCGGAGTACCAGTGGGCATTGGTCGGCGACCCGGACCGCAAGTACCTGTGGATCCTGTCGCGCTCGCCGAGCATGGACCGCGCCCTGTTCGCGCAGATCAAAGCGCAGGCCGAAGCGGTGGGCTACGACCTGGCGCCGCTGCGGGTGATGGCGCCGCTGGATTGAGCGGCACCACCGCTTTGCCCTACTCCTTGGCCTTGCTGCGGTAATCCAGCGGCGGCGCGGTGCGCTCCAGCAACGGCACATAGCGGAAACCGGCGCCACGTCGGCGTTCGAATTCCTGCCTGGCCTGCGCCACCGTCTGCGGTGACTGCAGCAGCGTCACCGCGGTCAGCGCGAGCACGCGCGCGGCATTGAGCGCGCCCTTCGCACCGATCGGCGCCCCCGAGGCGGCCACCGCCTGCCAGCTGTGTGCCGGTGTACCCGGGACCCAGGTGGCGGTACTCAGACCAACCGTCGGCACATTCCAGCTGACATCGCCGACATCGGTGGACGCCCCACCGGCCTGCTCGGCGCTGTAGGGCTCCAGGGATGCGGCGCTTTCCAGCGCAGGGCGCTGCTGCAGGCTTTGCTGCAGTTGCTGCGCGAACGCGGTATCGGCAGCGTCGTAGATCACGCCACCCACCTGCTGCAGCGAACGCTGCATGACCTGGCCCAACACATCGTTGGGCAGCAGCGAGTACACCCCACCGGTAGGCTCGAATGTCGCCTCGGTGCCGGTGCCCATCGCCGCGCCGCGCGCGGCCAGGTGCAGGCGCGCGATCACATCGCGCACCACGGCCGGATCGACGTGGCGCACGTAGTAATAGGCTTCGGCCGCGTCGGGCACCACGTTGGGGGCCGCACCGCCATTGCTGATCACGTAATGGATGCGCGTGCCGTCGGGCACGTGCTCGCGCATCATGTTGGCCATGTGGTTGAGCGCCTCCACCCCATCGAGCGCCGAACGTCCGCGATCCGGCGCGAGCGCGGCATGCGCTGCGATGCCCTTGAAGCGGAATTTACCGCTGATGTTGGCCAGGCTGGTGCCTTGGGCGGCAGAGTTGGCCGAGGCCGGGTGCCAGTGCAGGGCCACGTCGACGTCGTCAAACAGACCCGCACGGGTCAGGTAGACCTTGCCACTTCCGCCCTCCTCGGCGGGGGTGCCGTACACGCGGATCTCGCCGTCGCTGCCGCTGGCCTTCAGCCACTGCGCCACGGCCTGCGCGGCACCGACCACGGCCGCACCGAACAGGTTGTGGCCGCACGCCTGCCCGGCGTCCTGTCCATCGATCGGGCTGCGTGTCGGCACGGCTGCCTGGGCCATGCCCGGCAGCGCATCCATCTCGGCCAGCAGCGCGATCACCTGGCCCTTGCCACGATGCCCGTAACGGGCGACGAATGCGGTCGGCATGCCGGCGACGCCCGCTTCGATGCGGAAGCCGGCCTTGCGCAGCTCCTGCTGCAGCAGCGCGGAGGACTGCGTTTCCTGGTAGCCCAGCTCCGGCGTCGCCCACAGTGCGCGGCCCACCTCGGCCTGCCGGCCCGCGTAGGCATCCACGGCTGCCAGCACGCGGTCCGGTGCGTCTGCAGCGACTGCAGGCATGGCCAGCGCCGTGGCCATCAGCGCCAGCACGAAGCGCGCGCGCAGGCGCAGAGGATCAGTAGAAGCGGACATTGTCGATCTCGAACCAGATCTTCGCGCCGGCCGAGCCGGTGCCGGAGAACACCAGCTGTTGCACGTCGTTACCGCGCCACGTCGGCAGCGGCCCCTTCGCGCGATACGGCGGCTGGCCCTGCAGCGCAGTGAACGGAATTTCCAGCGTCTGCCAGCCACCGCTGGCAGCGACCGGCGCGATCCAGCGACGGCCGCCCAGTCCACGCGCCTCCAGCGTCAGCGTCGCATCGCCGCGTACATCCACGCGCACGCCCCGCCAGCCGCGCAGGTCCACCGGCGCCACCGAGCCACGGCTCAGCGGCAGGATCACCGCCGCATACGCATCATCCTTGCTGGACAGCTTGGCCTGCATCGACAACGCCTTGCCGCCCTGCTCGCGGTCGATCACCGTGGTGACCTGCACGGTGCGGTCGTTGCCGCCGTCGGCATCGTCGTTGCGCAGCGTATCCAGCGCGGTGCGTTGATCGGCGCGCTCGACGTCATCGACCAGCGCCGCGATGCGCAGCGGCGGCAGCGATTCGGCGCGGTTGCCGGCAGGCAGCTTCACCCCCTTGCCCACCACCTGTCGACCGGCCACATACACCTGCTCGGTGTTGCGCACATCGCTGATGCGCTCCCACGGCCGCCCCTTGACCAGCAGCAGATCCGCGCGTTTGCCCACTTCGATGCGGCCGCGATCGTCCAGCGCCAGCGCTTCGGCGCTGGCACTGGTACCGGCAACCAGGGCTTCGCCGGGGGTCAGCCCGGCCTGCACGAACAGTTCCAGCTCGCGCAGGGTGGAGGCGCCGTGCGGCGTGCCGGTCATCCCGGCATCGGTACCCAGCACGATCGGAATGCCGGCATCGTGCAGTGTCTTGACGTTGCGCAGCGCATTGGCAAAGTTCGCCTCGCGCTGGCGGTAGGCCTCGGTGCCCGCACGGTCCTTGCCGCTACCATCCACGCGCTCGGGCAGGTACACCGCCAACGAGGGCGAATAGCGCGTGCCGTGCGCCTTCATCAATGCGATCAGCTCGGCATCGGCCGGGCCGTCCTGCACGCTGTGCGCCAACGCGTCCACGCCGGCCCGCGCGGCGGTCTTGCCGCGCTTGACCATCACCGTGTGGGTGAACACGCGCAGCTGCTGGCGGTGCGCCTCTTCCACGAGTGCGGCGAGGGTGTCCTCATCCATGCTGCTGTTGTCGGCGGCATTGGAATACCGCCAGCCGTCGGTGAAGGCCTTGATGAAGTCCGGCTTGTAGGCGGCCACCTGCTTGACCGCCGCCGTGGCCGATGCCGGCGAGTTGACCCAACGCGTGGTGTTCTCATCGCCCCAATCCGCGCCATGGCCGAGGGGCGTGCTCATTCGCGCGGCGAACTTCACATCCGGTGCGGCGATGCTGTGCAACCAGGCGCGGCGCGGTGCGTAGGCTTCAGGCGGCTGGTGGAAGTCGCTGACCGTGGTGACCCCGGCAGCGAGATAACGGTTGGCGATCTGCGGCAACGTCGATGGCTGCGCGTTCGGGGTCCAGTGGGTGTGCAGGTCGAACAACCCAGGCAACAGCGCCTGGCCCTTCGCATCGACCTGCCGGGTATGCGCCGGCGCCTTCAGGTCGGCCCCGATCGCGGCGATGCGACCGCCCTGCACCAGCACGCTGGCTGCATAGGGCGCGCGTCCGGTGCCATCGAAAACCATCGCATTGCGGATCAGCACGTCATCGTCGGCGGCACTGGCCACCTGCATCGCCTGACCACTGGCCAGCAGCAGGCCGGTCAACAGTGCCAGCCGACGTACGCGGCGCAGGGTGGACATCGAGGTCGGTTTCATGGGGCGTCCTGGTTCATTGCAGTGAGCGCGGCGCGCTGTAGGCGGCGTTGTGCGGTGCCCGCAGCCAGACATCGTTGCCCTCCTGCTCCACCGCCAGCCCCAGGCTGAGCGCGACGCTGCGCGCGAAACCGATCGGGTCGTTGGCCGAGTAAAGGCCGACGATGCGGCGGCTGCCGACCAGCGGGTCGTCGATCATGATGCGCACATCGCTGTAGCGCAGGAACTGCGCCGCCGCCACCGACAGCGTGTCGCCGTTGAAGGACAGCATCCCCTCGCGCCACGCCAGCTGGTGGTCCAGGTCATCGTGCTCGACGTTCTCGATGCGGATGCCGTGGGTGCGGTTGGCCAGCGCGCGGTGGTTGGCCAGCAGCCGGGTCGGTGCGATCGCGCCACTGGCATTGGCCACATCGACGATGCCCTCGCGCACCAGTACCTCCACCCCGCGTGTGCGCTRCTCGTTGAGGCTGACCGAGAAGCTGGTGCCCACGGCGGTCACGGCGGTATCGCGCGCCACCACCACGAAGGGGCGCGCGCGGTTCTTGGCGACATCGAACAGCGCCTCACCGCGCAGCAGGGTGATTTCGCGACGCTGCTCGGTGTAATGCACACGCACCGCCGCGCCCGAATCCAGGGTCACCGCCGAACCATCGGCCAGCGGCACGCGCAGGATCTCGCCCTTGCGGGTCAGGTGGTAATCACCGGCATCGCTGTGCTCATGCACGCCCAGCGCCAGCAGGCACAGGCTGGCGGCGAGCCCGAACGCCCATTGCAGGGGCGGTCGCGGCCGCGCTGCGCGGGTGGCGGGCGGTACGCGGTCGGCACTGCCCAGCGCGCGTGCGCGTCCGGTACGCGCATACACCGCGTGTGCCCGCGCGTAGGCGCCGAAGTGGCGGCGGTCGGCCTCCAGCCAGCGGTCGCGCTCGGCCAGCTCGGCCGGCTCCAGTGCACCGCGATCTTCGCGGGCCACCCAGCGGGCGGCCTGGTCATCGATCGGGTTTTCAGCGGCGCCTTGCATGGACGGCCTCCGTATTGTCCGTTTTCCCTGTGGACCCTGCATCACCCACATCCTGTTTCATCGACTCCATCAACAACCGAATACCCTTGCAAACGTGCTTTTCCACCGTGTTCTCACTGATCTGCATTCGCTCGGCGATCTCGCGTTGCGAGAAGCCTTCCACGCGCCGCAGGATGAAGGCCTGGCGGCACTTGTCCGGCAGCTGCGCGATCAGCGCGGTGACCTTGTTGAGTTCCTGGCGCGAAGACGCCAGCCGTTCCGGTGAAGCATCCTCACCGGTGATCGGCAGCCGATCAAAGTCGGCCACCATGTCCATCGATACCACCTGGGCGCGACGCAACTGTTGCAGCACCACCGATTGCGCCACCCGGTAGACGTAGGCACGCGGTTGCCGCACGTGCGACACGTCGGCGAGCGCCGCCAGGATCGCGTAGGTCTCCTGCACCACGTCGTCCACGTCCTGCGCCTGCGCCATGCGCCGCCGCAGCCAGTCGCGCAGGCCCCGCTCGTACGGCAGGACATGCTCGGCCAACCACAACGCCCGCTCTGCTGCCAATGTTGCGCCCATTCAAACTCCTGCTGCGCTGCCCGGCATTGGCCGGGCAGCGATGTAAGGATGAAACCGCGGATCAGAACGCCTTGGTCACGCTCGCATACCAGTAACGCGGGTAGGCCTGGTACACCGCCGAGGAATACCCGTAGCTGTCATCGGACACCGGCGGCCGCTTGTCGGCGATGTTGTTGGCGCCCAGCTTGACCGACACCCCGTTGAACACGCCCTCGCGGTTGAAATCGTACTTGACGAAGGCGTTGGCCAGGGTCTGCGACTTCACCGTCCAGGGCGTGCCATCGGCCAGGGTCAGGCTGGTTTCATGGTAGCTGCTGGCATAGCGCGCGCTCGCCCCGACGGTGATGTTCTGGTACCGCCAGGTGAGGTTGCCGCTCCATTTCCACTGCGGGTTGCCGCCGTCACCGATCAGGTCGCCGCCCCCGGTGATGGCGATCGAAGGATCGACCAGGCCGGTGGCCTTGGCGTCTTCCAGTGCCTGCAATGMCGGCGAACGATCGCGGTAGAACTCGATCAGGCGGGTGCCGTTGATGCCGATGTCGAAGCGGCCGACGCGGGTCTCCGGCGACGTCCACGCCATGCTGTAGTCCACCCCGCGCACGGTCTGCGGCTGCATGTTGACGTACTGGTCGGTGACATAGAGCACCTTGCCGGCCGGGTCCAGACCGGTGCCGGCGAAGCGGGCGATGTCATCGGCGGTCGGTGCGGCACGCACCACGTTGGCATTGCTGCCGCCCTGCTGGCGCAGCAGGTAGTCCAGGATCAGTCCGTTGCCTTCGCCGAACAGGCCGATGATGCCTTCCTGCGCGTACTTGTAGTAATCCACCGCGAAGGTGAAGCGGCCGAAGTCTTCCGGAATGAACTGCGGCTGGAACACGATGCCGGCGCTGGTGTTGGTCGAGGTTTCCGGCTTGAGGTCCGGGTTGCCCGATCGCCGCGCGGTGGTGGAGGAACGGTAGGTGGTGCCACAGGCGTTGATCGAGGCCAGCGCGCCGGAGCGCACATCGGCTTCGCACTGGATGTAATCGGTGCGCGTGTTGGAGCGGCTGACCACCGTGGCGTTGACCTGTTCCAGGTTCGGCGCGCGGAAGCCCTTGGCCCACGATGCCCGCACCGTCAGCCCGTCGACCACCGTCCAGCCCAGTGCCAGTTTCGGCTTGGTGACGTTGCCGAAATCGCTGTAGTGCTCGGCGCGACCGGCCACCTGCAGGTCCAGCGCGCGCACCAGCGGAATACCCATCTCACGCGATACCAGTGGCACCGAGAATTCGGCGAACAGGCCGGCGACGGTGCGCGAGCCTTCAGTGTCCGGGGTCGGGCTGACGCCGTACATGTCGCTGGGATAGGCGATGCCGGTGATGCGGTCGGTGTAGGTAAGGGTGCCGTCCACGCGGGCATCGCGGTCGTCGCGCTGGGTTTCGCGACGCACTTCCAGCCCGGTGGCCATGCCGACATCGCCGGCCCAGGTGCGGAACAGGTCCGGACRCGAAGCCTTGATGTCCCACAGGTACAGCTCGGTCTGGCTCTTGCGCGTGGCCTTGTAGAAGAAGCTGTCGAGCTTGCTGTAGTCGTTGCAGCCGCCGCAGAACGGGTTGTAGGCCGCCGACGTGGCATCGGCCAGCGCCTGCTGGAACAGGGTCATGCTGACCGCATCCTGGGTGTCCACCACCTTGGCCTTGGAATACAGCGCCGCCGTTTCCCAGTCGAAGCCGAAGTGGAATCCGCGCAGGCCGCCGAGCGCACGCAGCTGTGTGTTTTTCACCTCGATCTGGGTAGGACGCTCGAAGCGGTAGCTGCTGATGCTGACCGGAATACCGCCTGCGGCGACGTTGAGATTGGCCAGCCGGTTCGGGTTGACGCTGCCGTCGGGCAGGCGGGTGGCACCGAAGGGGTTCCAGTAATTGCTGGCAGCCACGGTCATCGGCAGCGCGGCGATGGTGTTGACGCCCGATTGCAGGCTGCGCGCCTCCGACTGGTACCAGCCAGCTTCGCCGAAAGCGGTGATGCCGTTGTCGAAATCATGCTTGCCGGTCAGGAACAGGTTGACCCGGCGCACGTCCGGGGTGATCGACAGCGGGAACTGCGCCTGCTGGTTGTCCAACAGGTTACGGTCGGCGCCGGCGGTGGCCTTGCTGCCGGACTGCACGCACAGGCCCTGGCCAAGGCTGGCGTTGCAGCCTTCGTTGGTACCGGGCTGTACATGGAACGCGCCGGCGGCGGTGGTCAGGAAGGTGGTGCCCTGGCGCACGCGCGGACCGATCGCGGTGAAGTTGCCCCACGGGCTGTTGCTGTTGCGGTTGTCGGTGCCGCTGAGCCCTTCGAACGGGGTGCCGACGAAATCGGCGGCGCGGTCAGCGCTGCGGGTCCAGTCCTGGTCCAGCGAGTTCAGGCCGGTGGTGGTGTAGTAATTGAACGCCAGGGTGACATTGCTGCGCAGGTCGTCGGAATTCCTGCCAACCAGGCCATTGATGCCCAGATCGCGCAGATTGGTGCCCTCGCCGATCCCACGCTGCACGCTGATGGTGCCGCCGTGGACGTCGTCGCGCAGCACGTTGTTGACCACGCCGGCCACCGCGTCGGTGCCGTAGATGGCCGCCGCGCCGTCGAGCAGGACTTCAACGCGACGCAGGTTGGCGACCGGGACGGTATTGGCGTTGTAGGTCAGCACCGGGACGAGGTTGCCGTCGGCCTGGCTGGTGGGGTGGACCACGGTGCGTCGGCCGTTGATCAGCAGCAGCGTGTTGCCCACACCCAGGCCGCGCAGGTTGACCGAGGCGATGTCGCCGCGTGCGTAGTTGGAGCTGTTGCCGCCGTTGGTGCCACTGAAGGACACATCGCCCATCTGCGGAATGGAGCGGTACAACTCGTCGCCGGATACCGCGCCGGTGGCCTCGATCTGTTCGGCCTGGAGCGTGGCGACCGGCAGCAGGGCAGCGGTTTTTGCGCCCTTGATCTGGGTGCCGACGACAGTGACCGAATCAAGCGTGACCGGCACATCGCGGGCCGGTTCGGCCGGCGGCGGCTCGGCGGCGACGGTGCTGGCCGAGGACTGCGCAGCCAGCAGCGCGCCCGAACCCAAGGAGGCGAGCAGCGGACGATCGGCGCGCAGTGTAATGGTACGGCCATCATCGGAGGCCACACTGAGCCCGGTCCCGGCCAACAGCTGGCCCAGCGCCTGACGGGCGTCCATCTGGCCCTTGAGCGCGGGGACGGCAGCGGCTTTTTCGCGGTCGCCGACGGCCGGGCTGATGATCTGGATCCCCGCCTGTCGCGCGAACTCCGGCAATGCGTCTTCGATACGCCCCCCGGCAATATCGAAACTGGCCTGCTGTGCCAGCGCGGGCGTGACCATGCCCAGCACCGACACCATCAGGCCTCCGCGGATGGCGCGGGCCAATGGCTGCAACTTGTACGAACGCATGGATACTTCCCCGTGAAAGTGAACATGAGCGGCGATGTTTCGTACCCCCCTGAACAATCCAGATGCACCGGCGCGCGTGTTCCGCCATCGCGGTGTGGATGTTCGTTGCTCCCAGGTCGACTTTACGGGGTTCGGTTCTGGAG
>NZ_JBFULB010000113.1:0-11656 GCF_056400545.1 Stenotrophomonas sp. P5_A8
GCCCGCCGGTGCCGCACGGCCTGCGGCAGCCTCGATACGGAAGATCGCCACCGCCGTACCCAGCTGCTGCGCCTGTTCCTCCATCGCCCGCGCGGCGGCAGTGGCCTCTTCGACCAGCGCGGCATTCTGCTGGGTCGTTTCGTCCATCTGGGTGATGGTCTGGTTGACCTGCTCGATGCCGGCCGACTGCTCCTTCGAGGCCGCCGAAATCTCGGCCATGATGTCGTTGACCCGACGCACGCCGCTGACGATGTCTTCCATCGTGCGCCCGGCGGTCCGCACCAGCGCCGAGCCCTGGGTCACCTGGTCCACCGAGTCGTCGATCAGGGTCTTGATCTCCTTGGCCGCACCGGCCGAGCGCTGCGCCAGCGCGCGCACCTCCGAGGCGACCACGGCGAAACCGCGCCCCTGCTCACCCGCGCGCGCCGCTTCCACCGCCGCGTTCAAGGCCAGGATGTTGGTCTGGAAGGCGATGCCATCGATCACCGAGATGATCTCGGCGATGCGCTTGGACGAGGACTCGATGCCGGCCATGGTGGTCACCACCTGGCCCACCACCTGCCCACCCTGCGACGCCACCTCGGCTGCATTGGCGGCCAGCTGGTTGGCCTGCACGGCGTGGTCGGCGTTCTGCCGCACGGTGGAGGTCAACTCCTCCATTGATGCCGCGGTTTCCTCCAGGCTCGCGGCCTGCTGCTCGGTGCGGCGCGACAGGTCGCTGTTGCCCGAGGCGATCTCGCCAGCGGCCAGGTTGATGCTGTCGGTGGCCTGCTGGATGCGGCCGACGATGTCGGTCAGCTGGGTGACGGTGGTATCGGCATCGTCGCGCATCTGCGCGAACACACCGTGGAACTCGCCCTGCATGCGCGCGGTGAGGTCACCGGCGGCGATCGCGCGCAGCAGTGCGGAGATCTGCTGCAGGTTGTCGTCGCTGACCTGCATCATGGTGTTGAGGTTCTCGACCATGCCGCGGAAGTCGTGGTCGAAGCGCACCACGTCGCCGCGCTGGCTGAAATCGCCCAGCGCCGCCGCGCCGGCCAGGTCGCGGATCTGGGTGTTGATCGCGCGCAGGTTGGCCTTGGTGGTGTCCATCGCCTCGGTGAAGCTTGCCTGTTCGCCCGGCAGGCGATCCATGTCCTGGGACAGATCGCCGACCGCATAGCGTTGCATCACCTCGACCAGGCGCCGGGTGACGGCGATGTTCGCCCCGACCAGCTGGTTGCTGTCGTCCACCATGCGCCCGTAGGCACCGGGGAAGGCCTGCGCATCCATCCGGTAGCTGAGCTCGCCCGCCTCATGGCGCTGGGCCATGTCGGCCTGCGCGGCCATCACCGCCTGCAGCTGGCTGCGCATGCGCTGCATCGATTCCAGCAGCCGGCCCACTTCGTCATTGCGCGGCGGCGGCAGCGGCGTGTCCAGGCGGCCTTCGGCCACGTCGACGGACAGGCGCACCGCATCGGCCAGCGGGCGGATGGCCTGACGGCGCAGCAGCACGTAGACGCTGGCACTGAGCACCAGTGCCGCACCCAGGCCCACGGCCAGGATGATCCACAGCAGCGCACGCGCCTGCGCGGTGATCAGGTCATGCGGCACGATCACGCCCAGCGCGAAGCGCTCCTGGCTGTTGCCGATGCGCAGCGGCACGTACGCCTTGACGTTACCGGCGGCGTCCACGTTGAAGTCCTGGAACGGCTTGTCCGCTGCGACCGCAGCCAGGATGCCGCGGGTGGCCGCATCGTCGCGACGCTTGCCGATTTCCTTGGCGTCCTTGGCCGCCAGCACGATGCCACCGGGGGAGATCAGCTCCACATGGCCCTCGCCCATCGGGCGCAGCGCGGCCAGGCGTTCCTGCAGCGTGGCCAAGCCGACATCGACGGTCACCGCGCCAAGGAATTCGCCCTTGTCCAGCACCGGGGTGGACAGCGTGGTCATCAGCACCGGCTTGCCGGCGATCTCATAGCGGTACGGCTCGGCCACGGTCGGCCGCTTCAGCGCGCGCGGGCGCAGGTACCAGTCGCCGTCACCGGGCACGTCGTAGCCCTTGAGCGCGTCCTCCACCGGGGTGCCGTCCTGCCAGGACCAGTAGCTCATGAAGCGGCCGCTGGCGTCGTGCGCCGGGGCATCGACGAATTCGCCGTCCTTGCCATCGAACGCCTGCGGCTCCCACAACGTGCCCAGACCCACCCACTCAGGGTGCGAGCGCAGCTGCTGCTGCAGCACCTGCGATGCCGTCGCGCGCGAGAGCGTCCCGTTGCTGTGCTGCACCACCAGGCTGTCTGCCAGCGCCTGACTGGTGGAGAACGCGGCGGCCAGTTCCGCACCGACCCGGCGCGATTCGGCATCGGCCTGGCTCTGCATGGTCTGCCGCGAGGCTTCGATCAGCGCCTGGCTGGCTTCGTGGTAGCTGATGGCCGCAGTGACGCCGAAGCAGAGCATGGCGATCAGCGCGGTACCCAGCATCAGCCGGTTGGCGATGCTGCCGGGACGCGGGGAAGTGGTGCGGGACGCGGGCATGGGGGCGGTTCCGGAAAGGGGTACGGATCAGCCGGCGCCCTTGGGCGCCAACTACGGCTTCACGCAATCCATTGCGGTCCAGGTCGGCGCGGTGCAACTCACGCCCGACCCTTGCCCCGATCTCGGATGTATCGGGGCATTGAGCTGGATAACGGCGCCCGCGCGCCGATGTTGAGGACCACTTCCTGACCCTGTTCAGTGTTGACCGGGTCGCGCCCCGTCAGGCGCTGCGCCGCCCGAGCCGTTCGACCAGGGTCTGGCTGGCGGCGTTGAGCCCACGCACCTCCACCTGCGCGCCGTGCGCGCGCAACCGCTCCACCACCCGCTCCAGCGCCGCCACCGCGCTGAGGTCCCAGAAGTGCGCGTCGGCCAGGTCGATCACCACCCGCGCCGGTACCTGCTGCAGATCGAAACTGGCCGCGAACTGCCCGGCCGAGGCGAAGAACACCTGCCCGCTGACGCGGTAGACACGGGTGCCGTCCGCCTCGACGGCATCCTCCACCTGCAGCATCCGTCCGACCTTGCGCGCGAAGAACAGTGCCGACAACAGCACCCCGGTCAGCACGCCCTTGGCCAGGTCGTGGGTGGCCACGGTCACGGCCACGGTGGCGAGCATCACCATCGACGAGCTCCTGGGGTGCTGGCGCAGTTCCTGGAACGAGCGCCAATGAAAGGTGCCGATGCTGACCATGATCATCACCGCCACCAGTGCCGCCATCGGAATCTGCCGCACCCACTCGGCGCCATACACCACCAGCAACAGCAGCAGCACCCCGGCCACCAGACACGACAGCCGGCCCCGCCCGCCGGAGGACACGTTGATCACCGACTGGCCGATCATCGCGCAGCCGCCCATGCCTCCGAACAGGCCGGCGGTGATGTTGGCCAGGCCCTGGCCGGCGCACTCGCGGTTGCGCTGGCTGGGGGTGTCGGTCATGTCCTCGACGATCTGCGCGGTCATCATCGACTCCAGCAGCCCCACCACCGCCAGCGTCGCCGACACCGGCAGCAGCAGGCGCAGGGTGTCCCAGGTCAACGGCACGTCCGGGAACAGGAACACCGGCAGGCTGTCGGGCAGCGCCCCCATGTCGCCCACCGTGCGGACATCCCAGTGCAGGCCGATGGACAGCGCGGTGAGCACCACGATCGCCACCAACGGCGAGGGCACCGCGCGGGTGACGCGTGGCAGCAGGTAGATGATGGCCAACCCGGCGGCACACACTGCCCAGACATGCCAGGAGCGCCCGACCAGCTCGGGCAGCTGTGCCAGGAAAATCAGGATCGCCAGCGCGTTGACGAAGCCGGTGATCACCGAGCGCGACACGAAGCGCATCAGCGCCCCCAGCTTCAGCGCGCCGGCGAGCAGCTGCAATCCGCCGGCCAGGATCGTCGCCGCCAGCAGGTACTGCAGGCCATGGTCCTTGACCAGATCGACCATCACCAGCGCCATCGCCCCGGTTGCCGCCGAGATCATGCCCGGGCGCCCGCCGGCGATGGCGGTCACCACCGCGATGCAGAACGAGGCGTACAGCCCCACCTTGGGGTCGACCCCGGCGATGATCGAAAACGCGATCGCTTCGGGAATCAGGGCCAGCGCGACCACCGTGCCGGACAACAGGTCACCGCGGATATTACCGAGCCATTGCTGGCGCAGCGGATAGGAAACAGACATGGAAAAAGCTCCACGCACCGGCGATGCGCACGGCGCGTTGTGTGATGAGGACAAGGCACTCCCTGGACCCGGCCGTGGCACGGGCGCGTGGTCAACGCGGTATCAGGGTGGCGTCATCACAACAATCCAGCAGGGGGGGCGGAAGCGGCGCGCAGGATAGCGCAGCCACCTGCCCGGCTCAACGCACGGCGTGCCGTGCCCGTTGCCGAAGTGCCGGTTGACCGTCGCCGCAACGCGCGCGCACGATGGTCGTTACCTCCCGCAGCAGGTGCCTGGCATGTACGGACTGATCGGCAAGATGTTGGTGACACCCGGCCAGCGCGATGCGGTCATCGCGATCCTGCTCGACGGCACCGCCGACATGCCCGGCTGCCGCAGCTACGTAGTGGCCAGGGACCCCGGCCTTCCCGATGCAATCTGGATCACCGAAGTCTGGGACAGCCAGGAACAGCATCGTGCCTCGCTCGCGTTGCCGGCGGTGCAGGCCGCGATCGCCCAAGCCCGGCCACACATCACCGGATTTGGCGAGCGCTTCGAGACCGAACCGGTGGGCGGGCTCGGCAGCTGACCCCCGGCCGCGCGCTCAGCGCGCGAACCGCTTCGCCCCGGCAACGCAGGCCACCGCGCACAGGGTCACCAGCAGCATCGCCGCGCTGACCTGCTCGTGCAGCAGCAGCGCGGCCAGCCCCAGGCCGAAGAAGGGCTGCAGCAACTGCAGCTGACCGACCGCGGCGATACCGCCCTGTGCCAGCCCGCGGTACCAGAACATGAAGCCGACCAGCATGCTGAACACCGAAACGTACCCCAACCCCAACCAGGCCGGGTTGCCTACGTCAGCCAATGTGGACGGCCAGCGCAGCCACAACAGCGGCAGCATCAACGGCAGGGACAGCACCAGCGCCCAGCTGATCACCTGCCAGCCGCCCAGCGTGCGTGACAGGCGCGCGCCTTCGGCATAGCCCAAGCCGCACACCAGCACCGCGGCCAGCATCAGCAGGTCGCCCTGCAGCGAGGCCTGCCCGGCGCCAAGCAGCGCATAGCCCACCACCGACGCGCTGCCCAGCAGTGAGAAGCCCCAGAACGCCGGACGCAGGCGCTCGCCACCACGCAGTACGCCAAACAGCGCCGTGCTCAGCGGCAGCAGGCCCAGGAATACGATCGAGTGCGCCGATGACACATGTTGCAGCGCCAACGCGGTCAACAGCGGAAACCCCACCACCACGCCCAGTGCTACCACCAGCAACGCGGCCACGTCCGCGCGCGCGGGTCGGCGTTGCCGCAGCGCCAGCAGCATCACCAGCCCCAGCAGCGCGGCAATGCTGGCGCGTGCAGCGGTCAGGAAGGTCGGATCAAGGTCGGCGACCGCCGCGCGCGTGGCCGGCAACGAGCCGGCGAAAATCAGCACGCCGATGAATCCGTTGAGCCAGCCGCGCGTCGTGGTGTCCATGCTGAAATCCTTGAAAGTGGCGGCCAGTGGATCACGCGGCCGGCGGCATGGCCCAGACACAGTCCAGTACACTTGGACCGAACTGTTATGCCTACACACACCGTACGGAACCGCTGCGCATGCGCCTGACCCCCACCCGCATCGACGTCGTCATGGCCACCGTGCGCGACCGCATCAGCGCCCGCAGCTACGTGCCGGGCATGCGCCTGCCCTCGGTCCGTGCACAAGCCAAGGCGATGCAGGTGTCGGTCTCCACCGTGGTGGAAGCCTATGCACGCCTGACCGCCGAAGGCCTGATCAGCGCGCGGCCCGGCGCCGGCTTCCACGTGTGCGGCCCGGTGGCGCCGCTGGCGCTGGCCGGGATCGATCCGCCGCGCGACCGCCAGGTCGATCCGCTGTGGTTGGCACGGCAATCGCTGGAGCCCGATGCCAGCCTGCTCAAACCCGGCTGCGGCTGGCTGCCCGAGGACTGGATGTACGTCGAAGGCATCCGCCGCGGCCTGCGCAGCGCGGCGCGTGCACCGGCATCGGCACTGGCCGACTACGCCACGCCGCTCGGCCTGCCGCCGCTGCGCCAGCTTCTGKCGCGGCGCCTGGCCGGGCATGGGGTGGAGGTGGCGCCGGATCAGATCATGCTGACCGAGTCCGGCTCGCACGCCGTCGACCTGATCTGTCGCTTCCTGCTGCAGCCCGGCGACACGGTGCTGGTCGACGATCCCTGCTACTTCAACTTCCTTGCGCTGCTCAAGGCGCATCGCGTGCAGGTGGTGGGCATCCCCTACACCCCGACCGGACCGGATGTCGAAGCCTTCGGCGCCGCACTCCAAGCGCATGCACCGCGTCTGTACATCACCAATTCCGGCATCCACAACCCGACCGGGGCGGTGCTCTCACCGGTCACCGCGCACCAGCTGCTCAAGCGTGCCGACAACAGCGACCTGGTCATCATCGAGGATGACCTGTTCGCCGATTTCGAGCACAGCCCCGCACCGCGACTGGCCGCCTTCGATGGCCTGTCGCGGGTGATCCAGGTCGGCAGTTTCTCCAAGACCCTGTCGGCCTCGGTACGTTGCGGCTACATCGCCGCCCGCCCCGACTGGATCGACAGCCTTGCCGACCTGAAGATCGCCACCAGCTTCGGCGGCGGGCGCCTGGCCGCCGACATCCTGCTCACCGCGCTCACCGACAGCGGCTACCGCCGCCATGTGGAAACCGTGCGCACACGGTTGGCGACAGCGCGTGATGCCACGCTGGCGCGGTTGGCCACGCTTGGCATTACCCCGTGGGTGGTGCCGCAGGCCGGCATGCTGCTGTGGTGCCGCCTGCCTGATGGCCTGGACGCGGCGACCATCGCCCGTCGCTGCCTGGCCGACGGCGTGGTGCTGGCGCCGGGCAATGCATTCAGCCCCTCGCTCAACGCCGCCGGGTTCCTGCGCTTCAATGCCGCCCAGGCGCAGGACCGCCGCGTGTTCGATGTGCTGGCACGTGCCATGCGCGGGTGATGCGCCTGTCGATCAGGGCGATGCATGACGACCCCGCTACCACGCAACCGGTGTCCTGGCTCCGGATGGGTACAGCCTGGAGTTCGTGCACACGCCGTGGCAGCAGGCGGCGCGCTGAGTGGCGTTGATGTGCATTGAGTCGCGCTGAATAGCGCTATTTAGCGCCACTTCGCGCTATTTACCGCCGCCATGCCCAAGTGTCGCCTTCTCCGCATCGGTCAACGCGCGGTGCCCGTAGCTCAGTACCCGCGTCAGCTGCCACTGGCCGTCGCTCAACTGCCAGACCATGACGAACTTGGCGCTGCCTTCGCAGGTGCCGCTGGCCAGCTCGCAGAAGCGGTGCTCGCCTTCCTCGATCGCGCCAAAGTCCTTGATCGGATACACCTTGAGTGTGCCGGGGATCAACTCGCGACGTACCTTGTTGCAGATATATTTCTGCGTATTGGCCACCACCGTGGCCCGGTCGAAGGTGGCCCCACCGGTGTCGTGGTAGAACTCCACGGTCGGCGAGAAGTAGCGGCCGAACGTATCCAGATCGCACCGGTTGTAAGCGTCGAACACCTTCTGGTCGAGCGCGGTGATCGTGCGGGAAAGGTCTGCCCCGGTGRCCTCGGCGCTGGTCGGCGCGGCCCAGGCGGCGCCTGCGCCGATGGTCAGGAGCAGCAGGATGCTGGCGGATTGGAGCGGCTTCATGGCAGTTCCCTGTTCATCGAGAGGTGGCGGCGCTACGAGGGGCGGACCCTGCCGGCAGTCTGGCCAGGGCCTCGCCGTGGCCGCCACTTTTCCCATGCGGCGGCACGACCTTCAAGTGCCAAAGGGCCCGCCATCACTGCCGATGCGTCGACCTGCCTCCAACTGTGCCATGCTCCGCGCAATCACCACGGAGACACCGCAATGGCCAAGAGCATGGACAGCAAGAAAGAGCAGAAGAAAAAGCCCGCCAAGACCGCCAAGGAAAAGAAGGCGGAGAAGAATGAGAAGAAGACCAGCAAGGGTTTCGCACCGACCTGATCGTCTCCAGGCGCCGCCGTCGGCGGGCGCCACCTGGTAGAGCCGACCGTTGGTCGGCTCGGCCACTTCACCCTGGCTGACCATCGGCAAGCGCAGCGGTTGCGGGAACGAGCGCCGCCGCACCTCGCGCGCCGGCAGGTTGCCTGTTACCCGTTGCCGCCATCGCGCCGTCGGTCGCGTACACCGGCCTGTTCCGTGCAGTGATGCCGCCGGTATCGGTCGTATGCCGGCAGGCCGAACCGCGGCGCACGCGCACGGCCATCCACCATCCGTCCAACGCGCACGCGTCTTGCCCGATGGCAAAATGGCCGGCTCTCCCCGCGTTGCGGGGCGCCATGCGAGGGATTGGACGTGACGGAAGGAAATGGCAGGTACTGAGCCGCACGCCAACCACCCGTGCGCTGCATCCCCGCGAAACAGACGCGCTGCTTTGGTTCGGCCAGCCCGAACGCATCGTCTGGCGGATGCCGCGTGGCAACGTCATCGACCTGGCCCGGGCAGCCCGCGCCGCCGGCAACCGCCCAGTCGCACGCACGGTGCGTGGACCGTACCGATCGAGGGTGCGTGCCCGCCACCACGACCGGCATGACTATATCGGGGAGGTCGAGGTACTCCTGCTGCCGGGTGCCGACCGCTGCCTGCGCCAGGACAACGAAGCGGAGGTCCTGCTGTGCGGCAACGTCGCCGTGGTGCTCGCGTTGAACGGCACGTGGCGTATCGACCAGGCGCGTTCGTTGCTGCGCTGAACTCCGTGCGCCATGGGGGTGTCGCGCGTTGTCGGCGCTGCTCCGCCGCGAACAAGGCTGACGCTCCACATCACCGCCGGCCAGGCCAACAGGTGCGCGGATGCGGAAATCGCCGCCGCGACCAAAGCCGGCAGCACCCAACCAAACACGAATTAAACCTTCTGACTCGCTCCCGCATCCAACGGTGGACACCCACCGGCAAGGCGAATGACATGACGCTATGGAAGCAAAGACTCACCGCCTTTCTCATTGCAGGCACGCTGACATTGACCGCCGCAGCTCAGTCAGCCTCGGCGCAGGTATATACCCGCGATATCGACAACTTCTGGATCGCCCACGATGCGGTCCGCGGCGAAACCGACCCCGCACGCAAATTGCAGCGCATCAAGATGCTCTACATCGACAAGGGCACGCCCGGCCTGCATGCGTTGATGGAGGCACGCGGCTACACCGGCGAGCAGTACGTGGCGGCAATCGATGCCTGGCCGCGTTACTGGGCCTCGGTGCGCCCCCTGACCGGCCGTGCATTGGCCGCAACCGCCGCCCTCGACGCTGACCTGGCCCAGCTCAAACGCCTGTATCCGGCCCTGCGCCCGGCCAGCATCACCTACGCGATCGGCGTGCTGCGCACCGGCGGAACCACCCTGGACGACAAGGTGCTGATCGGTGCCGAACTCGCCCTGGGCGACGCCAGTGTCGACGTATCCGAGCTTCCCGAACCCCTGCAGACCCGTCTGCGCACGTTCTATGCCTCGCAGCCGTTCCACAACAACGGCCAGAACAACATCCACGAGTACATCCACACCCAGCAGGTCGAGGCCGGCGATACCCTGGCCCAATACGCGCTGCGCGAAGGCGTGGCGGAGCGGGTGGCCGAGCTTGTCACCGGGAAGAAGCCCGACCTTCCGCTGTACGTGTACGGCCCGGCCCATGAGGCGCGGCTCAAGCAGCAGTTCCTGGCCGACCGACATGGCAATGACTACCGCGACTGGCTGTACAACAGCAGCAGCAACCGCTTCGGGGTCAGCGACCTGGGGTATTACGTCGGTTACCGCATCGCCAGCGCGTATTACGCGGCACAGCCAGACAAGGCCAACGCGATCGCCACGCTGTTGGAGCTGCGGTATGACGATGTGGCGGCGGTGGATGCGCTGATCGAGCGGTCGGGATATTTCCGTTGATTGATGGAAATCAGCGATCCGCCATGACGGGGCGGCAGCAATCGTTCGGCCTCACTCGCAGGCCGAGGCGGCCGCCTCCAACAGCGGCCCCACGGCAAGCGCCGGCGCCGGGCGATCGGCCGGAAACGCGGCCGCGATGGCCTTGGCTGCGCGGTCAGCGTGCGGCTGGATGTACCACGACGCATCGCTGGACAACGCTTTTCCACGCACTTCCCGTTCGAACCGGTACTGGCCCCAGTAGATGGCCAACGGCTCTTCAAGTGCGTTCAACGGATTGGGCAGCGCCAGGGCACCCGGGCACCGCCGCGCGAACGCCGCAGCCAACGCCTCTCGATTGGCTGCGGGCAGTCCCGCCGACAGGAAATGCGCGTACTCGTGCAGCACGATCGGTGCCCAGTCCTCCTCCACGCCCAGTTCGGAGAACAGCACGATGGAGCCACCGCGAAGCTTGGCCTGGGTGCGGTCCGCGTATGGCCACCATACGAAGCGCACGTGGAAGAGGGGCGCCGCCTCGGCGCCGTAGAAGGTGCGCATGCGCGACGCAAACGCGGCGGCTTCCGGCGCCGCCATTTCCCTGGTCAACGCCTCCTGTTGTCGACTGAAGCGCGCCGTCCCGGCCAGCAGCGCACGCGCACGGGGCGCAAAGCGCGCGTAGTAGCGCCGCAACCGCTCGCGGTCGCCAGGTGCCTGCGCGGCGATCGCGGCCTCGGTGGCAGCGGTGAAGGACGCCGCGTTCTGGAAGTAGCCGGTGTATGGGTCGCCAATGCGTGTATCGCTGCCGGCGAACAGGCTATCCGCGAGGGGCCGCTTGCCCCCGTCATCACGGGCCATGGGAGACGTACGCTGACGAAACCGCGCGTATGCCTCGAGCGCGGCCCGATCCTTCGCATCCAGGCCGAACCTGCGCTCCCAGTCCTGCTGGTAGATCGCGTTGGTGTAGCCAGGCAGCCAATCGGGCAGGTTGTCCAGCAGATTGAACAGATCAAAGGCGTCGTCGTAGCCCACCGTCACCAGCGCAGGCGCCTGGCGCGTCGGGTCGCCCGCCTGGGCGCTGGCCCACTGGGGCGCCAGCACAAGAACGGCCATGCACACGAAGTGCCGTGCCTGGGATCTGAATGACATCCGACATGCTCCTGGACGACCGGGTGGCCTGATTCGAGCATGCTGCCGACGGTTCCACAACGTGCCCATCGGCAGGGGGCCGCGCAGGGGTGCCGTAGCGAGCCACGTGGGAAATTCATGGCTACGGGTGCGCCACCCATTGCAACTGGCATCGAGCGGACTATGCGTGGGCGGCCGAATGCAGGGGCATCGCCTTGGACAACGATGGACGGTCAACAGCTCTGTCTTTTTGAAAATCCGTCGGCTTCCGGGCTTCGCTGGACGTACATGGACGCCATTGGGGCGGCCCCACCAGCAACTGCATTAGAATTCCAAGCAATTGTTTTTACGTGGAATTATCGGACTAGAATAGATCTGAGACTCACTTTCCGACTCACTTTGAGCGCGTCCTTGGCACAAGGGACGGTAACCCGCCCCCGTCCAATTCAGGCATGATTTAGTGCAGACCTCAGCCTGGGCTC
>NZ_JBFULB010000114.1:0-11582 GCF_056400545.1 Stenotrophomonas sp. P5_A8
GGTGAGGGGGTACGGCAGAGCCGACCCATGGTCGGCTGCTCTTCTGTCGGCGCACGCACCCGGCCCTACCGTCGGGTGCGGTATACGTTCTGATCATTGGTGCAGCCGACCAACGGTCGGCTCTACTGGTGAGGGGGTACGGTAGAGCCGACCCATGGTCGGCTGCTCTTCCCTCGGCACACCCCATATTAGAGAAGGCTGGGCATTGCCCTTCCCGCACGTGAACATGGCACGCAACGCACGCCCATGACCTAACAATCACACCGTGAATGGCATGTTGGCACGCATGGCCAACGACCTCCCCCCGCGTCCGTCGCCGCCACTGCTGGACGATGCCTGTGCGTTGTTCCTCGACGTGGATGGCACCCTCATCGAATTCGAGCGCGACCCCGAAGCGGTCACGCTGCTGCCCGAAGTCCGCGAAGCCATCGGCCGCATCAGCGATCGCCTCGAAGGCGCCGTCGCCCTCATCAGCGGCCGCCCGCTCAACCAGCTCGACGACCTCTTCGCGCCCCTTCACCTCCCCGCCGCTGGACTGCACGGTCATGAACTGCGTCGCGCCGATGGCCACATCGACAGCCAGGCCAACAGCGCCGATACCAGCGAATGGCTGCACGCCGTACACCAGCAGGCCATGCGTTTCGCGCATGGCAACCCCGGTGTGCTGGTCGAAGACAAGGGCCGCAGCCTGGCCCTGCACTGGCGCGGTGCCCCGCATGCCGCCGACGAGGTGCGCGCGTTCGCCGAACGCCACATCCGCGGACACGCCGGCTACCGCCTGCAACCGGGCGACCACGTCGTCGAATTCGTCCCGCAGGGCAGCGACAAAGGCCGCGCCCTGCAACAGCTGATGCAGGAATATCCCTTCCGAGGCCGCCTGCCGGTGTTCCTCGGCGACGACCTCACCGATGAATTCGGCTTCGACGCCGCCAACGCCCAGCATGGCTGGAGCGTACTGGTCGGCGCGCGCAGCCCCAGCGCCGCCGTTTTCGCCCTGCCGGACATCCGCAGCGTGCATGCGTGGCTGCGGGAAAACGCGTACTGACCCTGGCCCTTTACCCCACCGATGCCGCCCCGCTGCATCCGCTGCGGTGGCACGGCCCGAACGAGATGCAGTACCCATGACACAACCCGATCTTAATCTTGGTGTAGTCGGCAACGGCAGCTTCGGCGCATTGATCGACCAACACGCACGCGTGGTGTGGAGTTGCCTGCCCACCTTCGATGGCGACCCCACCTTCTGTGCCCTGCTCAGCCCCAACCAAAACGAAGGCGGTGATTTCGCCATCGAACTCGAAGACCTGGTCAGCAGCGAACAGAGCTACCTCACCAACACGGCCATCCTGCGGACCGTGCTGCACGACAAGCACGGCGGCGCGCTGGAAATCATTGATTTCGCCCCGCGCTGGCGCCAGAACGATCGCTTCTACCGGCCGGTCAGCCTGATCCGCCAGGTCCGTCCGCTGGCCGGCAACCCGCGCATCATCGTGCGCGCGCGACCGCTGGCCGACTGGGGCGCGCGCGTCCCCGATGCCACCTGGGGCAGCAACCACATCCGCTGGGTCCTGCCCGATCACGTGCTGCGCCTGACCACCGACGTGCCGCTGCGGTTCGTCCGCGACGGCCTGCCCTTCGTGCTCAACCACCCGGTCAACCTGGTGCTCGGCGTGGACGAATCGCTGAACCGCTCGCTCAGCGGTTACGTGCAGGAGTCCTTCCAACGTACCCGTGACTACTGGCGCGAGTGGGTGCGTTACCTGTCCATCCCGTTGGAATGGCAGGACGCGGTGATCCGCAGTGCGATCACCCTCAAGCTGTGCCAGTACGAAGACAGCGGCGCGATCATCGCTGCGATGACCACCTCCATCCCAGAAGCGCCCGGCAGCATCCGCAACTGGGATTACCGCTATTGCTGGCTGCGCGATGCCGCCTTCGTGGTGCGCACGCTCAACCGGCTCGGCGCCACCCGCACCATGGAGCAGTTCCTGGGCTACATCTTCAACCTGGCCACCGCCGACGGCAGCCTGCAGCCGCTGTACGGCATCGGCTTCGAGGCGAAGCTGGAGGAAACCGAAGTGGCCTCGCTGGACGGCTACCGCGGCATGGGCCCGGTGCGTCGCGGCAACCTGGCCTGGGTGCAGCGCCAGCATGATGTCTACGGCAGCGTGGTGCTTGCGTCCACCCAGCTGTTCTTCGACCAGCGCCTGCAGGACCCGGGCGATGCCCATACTTTCGCGCGGCTGGAGCCACTTGGCGAGCAGGCCTTCGCCCTGCACGACGTGCCCGACGCCGGTCTGTGGGAATTCCGCGGCCGCACCGAAGTGCACACCTATACCAGCGCGATGTGCTGGGCCGCCTGCGACCGGTTGTGCAAGATCGCCGTGCGCCTGAAGCTGGACGACCGTGCCGATTACTGGCGCGGGCGCGCCGACATCATCCACGCGCGCATCCTGGAAAAAGCGTGGAGCGAGGAGCTGGGGCGCTTCACCGACACCTTCGACGGCCACCGCCTGGACGCGTCCCTGCTGCTGCTGGCCGATATCGGCTTCATCGAGGCCAATGACCCGCGCTTCGTCGCCACGGTCGAAGCCATCGGCCGCGACCTCAAGCATGGCAACGCGCTCTACCGGTATGTGGCGCCCGATGACTTCGGCGAGCCGGAAACCAGCTTCACCATCTGCACCTTCTGGTATATCGACGCGCTGGCGGCGATCGGCCGCCTGGACGAAGCACGCGAGATGTTCGAAACCCTGCTCGAGCGCCGCAATCACCTGGGCCTGCTCTCCGAAGACCTGGCCTTCGACAGCGGCGAGGCCTGGGGCAACTTCCCGCAGAMCTATTCGCACGTCGGCCTGATCACCGCCGCCATGCGCCTGTCGCGCAGCTGGCAGGAGGCCTCATGAGCCGGCTGGTGGTGGTGTCCAACCGGGTCGCGGTGCCCGGGGAAACCCGCGCCGGCGGGCTGGCAGTCGGCCTGCTCGCCGCGCTCAAGGAGCGCGGCGGGGTCTGGTTCGGCTGGAGTGGCAAATCGGTGCGCGACAACAGCGGTGCGGTGCATGAGCAGGTCGAAGGCGACATCCGCTATGTGACCATGGACCTCAACAAGCGCGACGTGGATGGCTATTACAACGGCTTTGCCAACCGCACGCTGTGGCCGCTGCTGCACTTCCGCCTGGACCTGGTCGACTACGACCGTGCCACCCGCGAAACCTATCGCCGGGTCAACGCGCTGTTCGCCGAAAAACTCGCGCCGCTGCTGCGCGAGGACGACATCGTGTGGATCCACGATTACCACCTGATACCGCTGGCCTCGCTGTTGCGCGAGCGCGGCATCGGCTGCCGGATCGGCTTCTTCCTGCACGTGCCGATGCCCTCGGCCGACCTGCTGCAGGCCATGCCCGACCACCTGCGGCTGTTTTCCAGCCTGTACGCCTATGACCTGGTCGGCTTCCAGACCCAACGCGACGCCGACCGTTTCCAATCCTACGTGCGCCTGTTCGGCGGCGGTCGGGTGCTGGCCGATGGCGAACTGGAGGCCCCGGGCGGTCGCCGCTTCCGTGCCGCCGCCTTCCCGATTGGCATCGATACCGAGCACATCGCGCGGCAAGCCAAGGCCGGCGCCAACAAGCCGGCCGTGCGCGACCTGCGCAACAGCCTGCGCGACCGCCAGTTGGCGATCGGCGTGGACCGGCTGGATTACTCCAAGGGCCTGCCCGAGCGTTTCCTGGGCTTTGAGCGCTACCTGGAACGCCATCCGGACCAGCATGGCAGCCTCACCTACCTGCAGATCGCGCCGGTCTCGCGCGGCGATGTCACCGAGTACCGCCAGCTGCGCAGCCAGCTGGAACAGATCGCCGGGCACATCAACGGCGGCCACGCCGCGCCCGACTGGACGCCCCTGCGTTACGTCAACCAGAACTTCACCCATGCCACCCTGACCGGCTTCTACCGCGCCGCCGCGGTCGGCCTGGTCACGCCGCTGCGCGATGGCATGAACCTGGTGGCCAAGGAATACGTGGCCTCGCAGGACCCGGAAAATCCCGGTGTGCTGGTGCTGTCGCTGTTGGCGGGCGCGGCCGATGAACTCAAACAGGCGCTGCTGGTCAATCCGCACGACCTGGATGGCGTGGCCGATGCGATCGCCACCGCCGCCACCATGCCGTTGCGCAAACGCGTGGAGCGTTGGCAGGCGATGATGGAACACCTGCGCGCGCACGACATCAACCACTGGCGGCAGACCTATCTGCAGGCCCTGGAGGGCTGACGCGGGCGATTGCCGGGCTGCCCGCGGCGGCCGTTGCGCGGCATCGGCGATGCTGCGGATGCCGCGCGGGCACTGACGCTTTCGACCCACATTGATTGCGGATGAAACGATTGTGTCATCGCCCTGCACAGACGCCTTGGCGTGTCGCGATCAACGCGCCGGACGGCGCAACGCCCGCTGCTGCAAGCCGTCGCCGCGATAGATCGCATTGATTGCCCCACCTCCGGTGACCTCGAAAACGAAACCTCCCACGAAATTTCATTTCGTATTGACGGTTGCTGACCAAAGTGACGCCCCCAAGAGCCCATCCATATCGCATGGGCCGGTTCGTGTACGCCTACCTGCACGCTCTTTCCGGGGGATTTTTTCTGCATGTCAGCGCTCGACCGTTTCATCGAAGATGCCGCCGTACGATTCGACCTGGGCTACCGCGCACGCAGCGTGGTCGGCGTCCTGGTCGGCTGGATCGCCTCGCACCCGCTGGGACTGGACGGGCTGGAGCAGCAGTTCGACCAGGCCGGGCTGGGCGTGCAGTTCCGCTCCTGGCAGAACCCGCGCGAGCTCTCCCGCCCGATCCTTGCCAGTGAACTCGAACACGCCGTCGGCACCCACGCGCTCGCCACGATGGCGCGTCGGGCTGGCTTCCCGCCGGGCACCTTCCGGGTGCTCGCCTGTGAGCTGCTGCCGGAGCTGATCGGGCTGGTGACGCCGCCCGAGGGCCATGCACGCGTGACGGCAGGCGCCACCAGGCCGCATCTGCAGCGTCGGCGCATCACGGGCGCGGCGCCCTCGCATGCGATGCACGGCCTGGCCCTGCGCGGATCGCTATGGTTACTGGTAGGCGTGGCCGTCGTCAGCCTCACCGCCTGGGTACATTTGAAAATGCACGCAGCGCATTGGGTGGCGCCGCAGGTCGGCGCGCAGCGCGATGCACAGCTGTCGCTGCAGCAACACGGGGACCGCATCCACGTGCAGGGCCGCCTGCCCACCGAGGCGGCGCGGCGCCAGGTCTGGAACGCCCTGGTCGCACTGCACGGCACGGCCAACGTGCGCGCCGAGATCGCGCTGGATCCGGGCACGCGCCGTCCGCGCTGGCTGGACCGGCTGACCACCCGGCTGCCGCACCTGTCCGGCGATGGCCTGTCGCTCGTCTTCGACGGCGACCGGCTGCAGCTCGATACCGCCTCCATGGATCCCACCCGGCGGCTGGACGTGTCACGACTGTTGCGCCGCGACTTCGCCGATCTGCATACCAGCGGTCTGTGGGGGCCCGGGCTGGCCGCGCTGGCCCACCTTCCGGCGCAGGCCGATGCTGCGCAGGTGGTCGATGCACTCAACCGGACCACCTTGAAGTTCCATCCCGGCTCGACGGCGCTGACCGGCGATTGCGCCGACACCGTGCAGGCCGTGGCCGCCGCACTCTCGACCGCGCCCGCCGGCACACGGATCGAAGTGGGCGCCCATACCGACAGCGCCGGTGACGCGGCGGCCGATCTGCGGTTGAGCCAGCAACGTGCCGACACCCTGACCCATACGCTGCAGGCGCACGGCGTACCTGCAGCGATGCTGGTCCCCGTCGGTTACGGGCAGCAGCACCCGGTGGCCGACAACCGCAGCGACGAAGGCCGCGCGCGCAACCGGCGCATCCGCTACACGCTGCTCAGTCCCGATCCCGTCGTGGGCAGTGCCGACGTGCTGGCCTGGCAAACGCGGTGAACCCCGGATCAATCCAGGAAGCGCGCCGCCTGCTCCGGAGCCGGCAGGTAGCAGCGGTGATGCCGCCCGAACCAGCGGTAGCGGTTGCGTGCCAGTACGCGATAAGCACCGTCGCGCCATGCGCGTGGCAGCACCTGCAGCACGGTGACGATCCGCCACGCGCCGCCCAGTCCGCCCACCACCTGCAGGATCGCATCGGTATCGGTCCAGGCCCTGCCCCGCGCCAGCAGCAGGAACGACAGCGGATCGTCGGGATCCAGGCCGTGCTGCAGCAGCAAGGCGCGTCCGTGCGCGCCCTGCATCGCGGCGAAGCGATAGCGTCCGCGCCGGTCGAAACGCAGCAGGAAACGCACCCAGCGGCTGCATAACGCGCACACGCCGTCGAACACGATCACCGCACCCTCGGCGCGCGCGTCGTTGCCGTTCATGCGCTCAGGGTGCAATCCATGCCAGCGTCGCCATGCGCCCGGTATGCCGGTCGCGACGGTGCGAATAAAAACGCTGCGGCTCGGCGATGCTGCACAGCTGACCGCCACTGACGTGCGCCGGGTCGATCCCGACGCGGTGCAGGCGTCGCCGCGCCAGCGCGAACAGGTCGACCCTCCAGTGCCCGGCTCGGGTAGCGACAAAGGCTTCCTGCGCCCCCGCGTCGCGGTCGACAAAGGCGGCGAACACGTCCTCGCCGACCTCGTAATGCGCCGGCCCGGCGGCCGGACCCAACCATGCCTGCAGCTGCGCGGCCGGGGTATGCAGGGCAGCCACCGTCGCCTCCAGCATGCCGTCGGCCAGACCACGCCAACCGGCATGGGCCGCGCCGATCTCGCTCCCGTCGCGGGCGGCAAACACTACCGGCAGACAGTCGGCGGTGAGGATGGCCAGCACCACGCCCGGCACCGAGGTCACCGCCGCATCGGCGGTCGGCTCCACGTCCACGCCGACCGCAGTCGGAGGCGCATCGAACCGCAGCACGGTGGTGCTGTGGACCTGGCGCAGCCAATGCGGCGCCGACGGCAGTGCCAACCCGGCCTGCAGCAGGTCGCGGTTGCGCTGCACCTGCGCCGGGTCGTCGCCGTCGGCGGCGTAACGGTTGCCCATGTTGAACTGGTCGAACGGGGGCCGTGATCCCCCTGCGCCAAAACGCAGGGTGGTCACGGCCGTGACCCCGGGCGGGGCCGGCCAGTCGGCCGCCAGCAGCGGAACCGGTGTCTGCATCAGCGGCGCCCGCGCTCCAGCTCGGCAAAGCGCTTGCTGTCTTCGCGCAGCGCCTGCATCAGCGCCTGCATGTCCGCCGGCGGTGGCGCGCTGTTGGTGATCGTCTCACCGGTGATCGGGTGCACGAACTCCAGCGTTTCGGCGTGCAGCGCCTGGCGCTTGAAGCCGCGCAGCTGCGCGACCAGTTCATCGCTGGCGCCCTTGGGCAGTTTCAGCGCGCCGCCGTACAGCTGGTCGCCGATGATCGGGTGCCGCAGGTGCGCCATGTGCACGCGGATCTGGTGGGTGCGGCCGGTTTCCAGGCGGCATTCCAGCGCGGTGTGTGCACGGAAGCGCTCGCGCAGGCGGTAATGGGTGATGGCATCCTTGCCGTCTTCGCGCACGGCCATGCGCACGCGGTCGCGCGGATGACGGTCGATCGCCGCATCGGCGGTGCCACCGGAGACCAGCGCCCCCACCACGATGGCCAGGTACTGGCGGTGCACCTGGCGCGCCGACAGCTGTTCCACCAGCGCGGTCTGCGCCTGGATGGTCCGTGCGATCACCATGACGCCGCTGGTGTCCTTGTCCAGCCGGTGCACGATGCCCGCGCGCGGCAGCACCGACAGCGACGGGTCGCGGAACAGCAACGCGTTCACCAGCGTACCGGTGGGATTGCCGGCACCGGGATGCACCACCAGGCCAACCGGCTTGTTGATGACGAACACATGCTCGTCCTCGTACAGCACCTCCAGCGGGATGTCCTCCGGCTCGGCGTGGGTCTGGGTGTCGAGCACGACATGCAGGCTGGCCACCTCACCGCCGCGCACCGGGTCGCGCCCGCGGACCTGCTCGCCGTCCAGCAGGACGTCGCCGGACTTGATCCACTCGGTCAGCTTGGACCGGGAGAATTCGGGGAACAGCTCGGCCAGCACGGCGTCGAAACGGCGCCCGGCGGCGGTGTCGGGCACCACGGCCTGGCGGGGGGATTCGGATTCAGAAGCGTTATCGGACATGGGGAAAGCACCGCAGGGAGACAAATTTGGGGTCCGGGCGACCACTTTCAGTCGCAGGACAGGCCACTAGGCTATCATCGACCCCTCGTATTCCAGCCGCGTCCCGCCCTGACCCCATGATCCGACGCTCTTTTTCGCTGTTCGCGCATGTCCGCACCGCCGCCCTGCTGCTGGTCCTGGCCCTCGTTGCCACTGGCTGCCATCGCGGCACCAAGGGCGATAACCCGGACGAAGGCCAGCCGGTCGAGAAGATCTACGAGAAAAGCCACCGCCTGATGGAAGGCGGCAACTGGAGCGGGGCCGAGACCAGCTTCCGGCGCCTGATCGCCCAGTACCCGTATGGTCCGTACACCGAGCAGGCGATGATCGAGACCGCCTACGCCCAGTACAAGGCCGGCAAGCACGATGACGCGGTGTCCAGCGTGGACCGCTTCATCCGTACCTACCCGACCCACCGCAACATCGCCTACATGTACTACCTGCGTGGCCTGGCCAACGGCAACCGCAACACGGTGTTCCTGCGCCGGGTGTGGTCGCTGGACCCGAGCCGCCGCGACCTGTCCACCCCGCGCCAGGCCTACGCCGATTTCAACATCGTCGTCGACCGCTACCCGAACAGCCGTTACGCCGCCGATGCGCGCCAGCGCATGATCGAGCTGCGCGACGTGTTCGCCCAGCACGAGCTGGACAACGCCCTGTACTACCTGCGCCGCCAGGCCTGGGTGTCGGCCGCCGGCCGTGCCAACTACCTGCTGGAAACCTACCCCCAGAGCGCCTTCCAGTACGACGCGGTTGCCGCCTTGGGCGAGGCCTACACTCACCTGGGCAACAAGACCCTGGCCGATGACGCGCGCCGCGTGCTGGAGCTGAACCAGCCCGAGCATCCGTGGCTGCAGGGCAAGTGGCCGAAGTATCCGTGGATGATCCGCAAGCTGAATCCGTTTGCCGGCGAGAAGTCCGCCAGCACCGGCCAGCGCAATGCGACGATGAACCGCAAGTAAGACAAGGCCCCGCAAGGGGCCTTTTCTTTGGTTCTTCTCCCATCTGAGGGGGGCGCCTTGTTGCAAGGGCCTTCGCAGCGTGGGCGCGAGGCTACTCGTGTGGACGGGCAGTGCGAGCGGCGAGCCCGATCTGGCGGCTTCTCCGCTTGGGTCTGTCGCGCGCGTGAGGGCCCCTTAGCGGCCGGTAGCCCCCTGGCGCAAATGTCCCCCGGCCTACGGCCTCCTCCTTGATTTTGCCCAGGGGCCTACCGGCCGCTAAGGGGCTCGGCTTGCGGTAATCAGATAGAAGCCAGGCGTTTTGGCGGTGGTCGGTGGGTCGGGCGCTGGCCCCCCATGCCCTTGGAGGCGAAACAACAGAGGACGGGGCGGCCGCAGGCCGACGCCGGGGGCGTCGCCGGAAAGGGCATGGGGGTCCAGCGCCCGGCCCACCGACCACCGCGCCTGGAACGGGTCAAAGCACACGTCTGCCTGCCCCGCATAGAGGCGAAGCACCTTTTCTTTACGGTAGTGCCGACCGCCGGTCGGCTCCTCCGCGTGCTGCAGAGGGTATGGGAGCGGGCCAGCAGCCGGCTCTACCGTGCCTTGCGCCTCCCGGATGCCAGGGCGGGCACCGGCCCGCACGGGGATATCCCCCAACTGCGCCCCTGCACCTATCGGTCTTGCCGGTCAGCCCTTGTAGCCGTTGCTGATCGGATACCGGCGCTCGCGCCCGAACGCGCGCCGCGACACCTTCGGACCCGGGGCGGCCTGGTGGCGCTTCCACTCGCTGGTGCGCACCAGGCGCAGCACCCGGTCCACCACGTCGGCAGCGTACCCGGCCGCCACGATCTCCTCGCGCGACTGCTCCTGGTCCACGTAGCGGTACAGGATGCCATCGAGCACGTCGTAGGCCGGCAACGAGTCCTGGTCGGTCTGGTTGTCGCGCAGCTCGGCCGAGGGCGGGCGGCTGATCACCGCCGGCGGAATCACCGGCGCGCCGCCCACGGTGTTGCGCCACTTGGACAGGCCGAACACCTCGGTCTTGTACAGGTCCTTGAGCGGCGCATAGCCACCGCACATGTCGCCGTAGATGGTCGCGTAACCCACCGCATACTCGCTCTTGTTGCCGGTGGTCAGCAGCAGCCCGCCGAACTTGTTCGACAGCGCCATCAGGATCACGCCGCGGCTGCGCGACTGCAGGTTCTCTTCGGTGACGTCGGCAGCCTGCCCTTCGAACATCGGGCCGAGCGCAGCCATGAGCCCCTCGAACACCGGCTCGATCGACACCGCTTCCAGTTTCACGCCCAGCGCGCGGCACTGCTCGGCAGCCAGGTCGTTGGACACGCCGGCGGTATAGCGCGACGGCAGCCGCACCGCAGTGACGTTGTCCGCGCCCAGCGCGTCCACCGCCATGGCCAGCACCAGCGCCGAATCGATGCCGCCGGACAGACCCAGCCACACCTTCTTGAAGCCGTTCTTGCGGCAGTAATCCTGGATGCCACGGGTCACCGCGCGCCAGGCCAGCGCGTCCATGCTCTCATCGCCGTCGTCGATCCACTCGCGCGGCAGGAAACGGCGCGTCTGCGCGTCGTAATCCACCACCAGCCACTGGTCGGTGAATGCCGCCGCGGCCGGGTGCACGGTGCCGTCGCCGTCGGCCACGACCGAGGCGCCATCGAACACCAGTGCGTCCTGGCCACCGACCACGTTGAGGTAGGCGATCGCCGCCCCGCTCTCACGCGTGCGTTCGGCCAGCAGCGCATCGCGCTGGGCATGCTTGCCGCGCTCATAGGGCGAGGCGTTGGGCACCAGCACCAGCTGCGCACCGTCGCGCACGGTGTCGGCCAGCGGCTCGGCGAACCACAGGTCCTCGCAGATCAGCACGCCGACCGGCACGCCCTTCAGCTCGAACACGCAGCTGCCACCGTCCGGGTCCACGTCGAAGTAGCGGCGCTCGTCGAACACCGCGTAATTGGGCAGCTCGCGCTTGCGGTAGGTGTGCTCCACCTTGCCATCGCGCAGCACGCTGGCGGCGTTGTAGACCACCGCACCGGCCGCCTGCGGCCAGCCGACCACGACGGCGATGCCGGTTGCGGCGGCGGCGATGCGCGTGAGCGCCTGCTCACAGTCGTACAGGAAGCCCGGACGCAGCAGCAGGTCTTCCGGCGGGTAGCCGCTGATCGCCAGTTCCGGGAACACCACCAGCTCGGCGCCGTACTCATCACGCGCCTCGGCGATCATCGCGATGATGTTGTCGGTGTTCTGCGCCACCGCGCCCACCGGGAAATCAAACTGCGCCATCGCGATGCGGATCGAAGCCATGAAGGTCCAGCCAGTGGTTGCAATGCGCTCATTGTAGTGCCGGCCGCTGGCCGGCAACCACGCGATCGTTGGCGGCATCGTGCGGTGCCGGCC
>NZ_JBFULB010000114.1:11596-14625 GCF_056400545.1 Stenotrophomonas sp. P5_A8
CACGCATTCGCCGGCAGCATCGTGCGGAGCCGGCCAGCGGCCGGCACTACCCGAGGGCGCGGGTTGAGGGCGGCGAAAATGCAGAAAGGCCGCCCGGAGGCGGCCTTTCTGTTTGGAGCAGCCGAGCATGGCTCGGCTCTACCGTTGGAGCAGCCGAGCATGGCTCGGCTCTACCGCGCGGCGGGCGGCTTATTTCACCAGCTTGGCGATGGCAGCGCCCAGGTCGCCCGGCGAGCGGACGGTCACAACGCCAGCAGCTTCCATCGCGGCAAACTTGCCTTCGGCAGTGCCCTTGCCGCCCGATGCGATCGCACCGGCGTGGCCCATGCGCTTGCCGGCCGGAGCCGAGGCGCCGGCGATGAAGCCGACGACCGGCTTCTTCACGAACTGCTTGATGTACTCGGCGCCGGCTTCTTCAGCATCGCCGCCGATTTCGCCGACCATGATGATGCCCAGGGTCTGCGGATCTTCGTTGAACAGCTTCAGGCAGTCGACGAAGTTCAGGCCGTTGATCGGGTCACCACCGATGCCGATGCAGGTGGACTGGCCCAGGCCGACTTCGGTGGTCTGCTTGACCGCTTCATAGGTCAGGGTGCCCGAGCGCGACACGATGCCGATCTTGCCCGGCATGTGGATGTGGCCCGGCATGATGCCGATCTTGCACTCGCCCGGGGTGATCACGCCGGGGCAGTTCGGCCCGACCAGCACGGTGTCCGGATGCGAACGGGTCAGCACGTTCTTGACGCGCAGCATGTCCAGCACCGGGATGCCTTCGGTGATGCACACGATGACCTGGATGCCGGCAGCAGCCGCTTCCAGGATCGCGTCGGCCGCGTACGGCGGCGGCACGTAGATGACCGAGGCATTGGCACCGGTGGCCGACACGGCGTCGGCAACGGTGTTGAACACCGGCAGGTCGATGTGGGTGGTGCCGCCCTTGCCGGGGGTCACGCCGCCAACAACCTGGGTGCCGTACTCGATCATCTGAGTGGCGTGGAAGGTGCCCTGCTGGCCGGTGAAGCCCTGCACGATCACCTTGGTGTTCTTGTTGATCAAAACGGACATGTCTTGAAGTCCTTCGTAAATTATTTGGGCCGGCTTCGGAGGAGGAGCCATCGACCAGGTCGAGGTCCGTACCGCATGCCGCCAGAACCCCCGTCACGCCGCGTTGCGGCGTGCCAGCCCCCTTAAATCAAGGGGACACGTCAGGATGCTGCCGGCGATCCGATGCCGTGGAAAATTAGGCGGCGGCTTTGACAGCGTCGACGACCTTCTTGGCACCGTCGTTGATGTTGTCGGCCGGGATGATGGCCATGCCGCTGTCACGCAGCAGCTGCTTGCCTTCTTCCACGTTGGTGCCTTCCAGGCGCACCACGACCGGAACCTTGACGCCCACTTCCTTGACCGCGGCGATGATGCCTTCGGCGATCATGTCGCAGCGGACGATGCCGCCGAAGATGTTGACGAAGATGCCTTCGACCTTGTCCGAGGACAGGATCAGCTTGAACGCCTCGATGACGCGCTGCTTGTTCGCACCGCCGCCCACGTCCAGGAAGTTCGCCGGCTCGCCGCCGTTGAGCTTGATGACGTCCATGGTGGCCATGGCCAGGCCGGCGCCGTTGACCATGCAGCCGATGTTGCCGTCCATGGTGACGTAGTTGATGTCCAGCTCCGAAGCGGTCACTTCGGTTTCGTCTTCCTGGGTCTTGTCGCGCATGGCGACCAGGGCCTTCTGACGGAACGCGGCGTTGTCGTCGCTGTCGAACTTGCCGTCCAGCGCGTACAGGTTGCCGTCGTCCAGGATCGCCAGCGGGTTGATTTCAACCAGCGCCAGGTCCTTTTCGTTGAACAGGCGGTACAGGTTCACCATGATGTTGGCGAACTGGCCGGCCTGCTTGGCGGTGAGGCCCAGCTTGAAGCCGAAATCACGGCCGTGGTAACCCTGCACGCCTTCGACAAAGTCGACGTTGAGCGAGTGGATCAGCTCCGGGGTTTCAGCGGCGACCTGCTCGATCTCCACGCCGCCTTCGGACGAGGCGATGTAGGTGATGGTCTTGGTGCCACGGTCGACCAGTACCGACAGGTACAGTTCCTTGACGATCTCGCCGGCGGTGGTCACCAGCACCAGGTTCACCGGCAGCTCGACGCCGGCGGTCTGGTAGGTGGCCATCTTGGTGCCGAGCATCTTGGCCGCAGCGGCCTTCACATCGTCGGTGGTCTTGCAGAACTTGACGCCGCCAGCCTTGCCGCGGCCGCCCGCGTGGATCTGCGCCTTGACCATCCAGGGGCCCTGGCCCAGGGAATTGGCCGCTGCAACTGCTTCATCCGGGGTCGCCGCGACCTTGCCGGCCGGGACGGGAATGCCGTACTCGGCAAGCAGTTGTTTTGACTGGTATTCGTGGAAATTCATGCGTCACCGTGGGTATAGGAACGACCGCACGCATCTCCAAGGCTCCCTCACGGGGCGCCGGTAAGGACCGCGGCGGGCCCACTATTGTGGACGAGCCGGCGCGCAGGCGCAAAGACGCGCGTCGGCCGCCCCCCGGGGCGGCCGATTCCGGCGATTTTTCAGACAGTTGCGGCATCGGCCCTGCCCAGCCCCGGGCGACGGCCCTGCGGCAGTGCGCAACGGGGCCGGCCCTGGAAGGGGTACGTGCCATGGACGCGGGCGTCAATCAGCGCCACCGGCACCCCATGCACGGCCACACCCTCTACACTGGCCACATGCCTGAAGGGGAGTTCCGGCGTGTCACCCAGTGCTTCATTGATCGACCGCATCGAATCCATACCGAAGCGCGAGCTGTACTTTTTTGCCCTCTACCGCCTGCTGATTGCCGCCGTGATCGCGGCCCTGCTGTTCAGCCCGCTGAGCACGCTGGTCGGTGCTGCCGACCACCCGCGCCTGGCCGGCGTGGTCAGCGGCGCCTACCTGGCGCTGGCGCTGCTGATCCTGGTGATCGGCCGCAACGAGCGCTGGCTGCGCCCGATCGTGATCGGCAGCGTGATCGTGGACATCATCGCCGCCACCC
>NZ_JBFULB010000115.1:0-11557 GCF_056400545.1 Stenotrophomonas sp. P5_A8
AACGTACTCACCGGCCTGTCTGTAGATATTCAAGCCGTTGGCATTCCCCTGCGGGTGCTGTCTGCGGACAGCCCCGTGACCGTGTTGATCCACCAATGAAGCCGGGACCCATGGAAGAGCAAGAACGACGCGAACGCATTGAAGAACTGGCGCGCCAGATCTGGGAGGCCGAGGGCCGCCCGAACGACCAGCACCTGCGCCATTGGGTGATGGCCGAGCGCCTGCTGGAGGCCGAACTGCAGGCCGCCACGGGCAAGGAGCGTGGCCAATGAACGGTCGGCCGACGGTGCAAACCTCCCGCCTGCGCGCGGGCCGCCCCTTCCCGCTGGGGGCCACCTGGGATGGGCTGGGGGTCAATTTCTCGCTCTACAGCCGGCACGCCACCAAGGTGGAGCTGTGCCTGTTCAACGAGCGCGGACGCGAGGTGGAGCGGATCGTCCTGCCCGAGTACACCGACGAGATCTGGCACGGCTACCTGCCCGATGCCCGCCCGGGCCAGCGTTATGGTTACCGCGTGGACGGCCCGTACGCACCCGAAGCGGGCCATCGTTTCAACGCCAACAAGCTGCTGCTGGATCCGTACGCCCGGCAGATCGTGGGCCAGCTCAAGTGGGCGCCGGCGCTGTTTGGCTACACCGTCGGGCACCGCGACAAGGACTTGAGCTTCGACAAACGCGACAGCGCTCCGTTCATGCCCAAGTGTGCGGTGGTCGATGACGCCTTCACCTGGGGGCGGGATCGCCCGCCGGGCGTGGCGTGGGAAGACACGGTCATCTACGAAGCGCACGTGCGCGGCCTGACCATGCTGCACCCGGACGTGGCCGAATCGGCGCGGGGCACGTTCTCCGCGCTCAAGCAGGACGGTTTGCTGGACCACCTGAAACAGCTCGGCGCCACCGCGCTGGAACTGCTGCCCATCCACGCCCATGTGGACGACCAGCACCTGCTGGAGCGCGGCCTGCGCAACTATTGGGGCTACAACACCCTGGCCTTCTTCGCGCCGGACCCGCGGTTGCTGTCAACCCATGCGATCGCCGAGTTCAAGCAGATGGTGGCCTGCGTTCACGCCGCCGGGCTGGAAGTGATCCTGGACGTGGTCTACAACCACACCGCCGAAGGCAACGAACTGGGCCCGACCCTGTCCTTCAAGGGCATCGACAACGCCAGCTACTACCGGCTGGCCGACAATCCGCGCTACTACATCAACGACACCGGCACCGGCAACACCTTCGACCTGACCAACGCCGGCGCGCTGCGCATGGTGATGGACTCGCTGCGCTACTGGGTGCAGGACATGCACGTGGACGGCTTCCGCTTCGACCTGGCCACCATTCTCGGCCGCGAGCGCTCCGGCTTCGACCCGTCGGGCAGCTTTCTCGACGCGGTGCGCCAGGACCCGGTGCTGAGCCAGGTGAAGCTGATCGCCGAGCCGTGGGATATCGGCCCGGGCGGCTACCAGCTGGGGCAGTTCGCGCCGGGCTGGGCCGAATGGAACGACAAGTTCCGTGACAACGTGCGGGCACTGTGGCGCGGCGATGGCGGCCAACTGGCCGAGTTCGCCACGCGCATCATGGGCTCGGCCGACCTGTTCAATCACAAGGGTCGACGCCCGGCGGCGTCGATCAATTTCGTTACCGCCCACGATGGCTTCACCCTCAGCGATCTGGTCAGCTACAACGACAAGCACAACGAGGCCAACGGCGAAGACGGACGCGACGGCAGCGACCACAACATCTCCTGGAACCACGGTACCGAAGGCCCGACCGAGGATCCCGACGTGCTGGCACTGCGTGCGCGGCAGATGCGCAACCTGCTGGCGAGCCTGCTGTTCTCGCAGGGCACGCCGATGCTGCTGGCCGGCGACGAGTTCGGGCGCACCCAGCAGGGCAACAACAACGCCTATTGCCAGGACAACGCGCTGACCTGGATGGATTGGGCGCAGGCCGGCTCGGAGCCCGGCGTGCGCCAGGCAGCGTTCGTGCGCAAGGCGCTTAAGCTGCGTCGCCGCTATCCGCAGCTGCGTCGCGGGCGCTTCCTGGACGCGCGTGACGACATGGCCGATACCGCGATCGAATGGCTGCGCGCCGATGGCGGGGTCATGCACGAAGCGGACTGGAACGATCCCGAGGCGCGCGTGCTGATGCTCAAGATGGGCGGCAACGCGCTGCAGGGCGGTGAACCCGGCCCCGAGCATGAAACCCTGCTGTTGCTTTTCAACGCCGGCCATAGCGAGGTGCGCTTCGATGTGCCGGTGCTGCCCGGGCGGCATTGGCGGGTCCTGCTGACCAGCACCGACGGCCCCGTCCCGGCGCTGGACCCGCAGGGCGGGCTCACGCTGCCCGAGCGGAGCATGGGCCTGCTGACCAGTCGCCGGGTGCGTGCTCCCGAGAGGACCCCATGATTGCCATGACCCCCGCGCAGACCGGCAAGTACGACGTGGTGGTGGTGGGCGGCAGCTACGCCGGCATGTCCGCCGCGCTGCAACTGGTGCGGGCGCGTCGCAACGTGCTGGTGATCGATGGTGGCACGCCACGCAACCGCAACGCGCTGGTGGCGCATGGATTCCTGGGCCGGGAGGGGATCGCGCCTGCGGAGATCGCGATGCAGGCACGGCAGGAACTGATGGCCTATCCGACCTTGACCTGGCTGACCGCAACGGCGGTGGCTGCGTCGGCCGAGCCGGATACGCCGTTCAAGATCACCTGCGAGGGCGGTCAGACATTCAGTGCCGACCGTTTGATCCTTGCCTATGGGGTGACCGATGCGCTGCCCGATATCGACGGGGTCGCCGAGCGCTGGGGACGCAGCGTGCTGCACTGCCCGTACTGCCACGGCTATGAGCTGTACGAAGGCCGGATCGGGGTGATCGGCTGTTCCGACGATGGCGGCGCAGGGCAGGCGCTGCTGCTGTGCGACTGGGGCCAGGTGACCCTGTTCTGCAGCGAGGCAGACACGCGTATCGATGCAGAACAACGCCGCCGTCTGGACGATTGCGGGGTGGTGATCGAATCCACGCCGGTGCGATGCGTGGATGAGACCGCCACCATCGTCCTCGAGGACGGACGCCGCCTGCCGATGGACGCGTTGTTTGTCTCGCCGCGCTCCACGCTGTCCAGCGACCTGGCCGAGCAGCTCGGCTGCGAGCTCAAGGACGCTGGCTGCATCACCGCCGACTCGGCCAAGCAGACCACCGTGCCGGGCGTGTTCGCCTGCGGCGACGCAGCGCGCATGGCCGGCAATATCGCGCTGGCGGTGGGCGAGGGCGCCTTGGCCGGCGTGGCCGTACACCATTCGTTGATGGGCTTGCTGGACTGAACGACGCGGTATTTTCTGAACGAGTCAGGGATCTGCACGGATCTTTCACGGAACGCGCGGCAACGTATCGCCTCATGAACCTGAATTGATTTAAGCTCGCGTGCTGGCGCGCATTCATGTGAAGTGCGTCACTTTTTGATCCCCTTTCCAGGAATGCCCCATGGCGGCTTTGCAGCAGCGCACGATCGACCTTATCCGTAGTCAGCAGGAACAGCTGCTGTCCAAATGGATGGAAAACCTGACCTCCGGAAGTCAGGCGCAGGACAACCGGCTGTCCCAGCGCGAGCTGGAGACGCAGGCACGCGAGTTCTGGCGCTTGTTCCTGGAGGCCATCTCCACTGCCAACGCCGGCACCGTGGGCGCCCGAGAGTGGCAGGACACCCGCCGCTTCCTGGAAGATCTCTCGCGCGATCGGGTGCTGAAGGGCTTCAATTCGACGGAGACGGCCAGCTTCCTGTTCTCGCTCAAGCGCCCGTTGTTCGAACTGGTCCAGCAGGGCTATGCCGCCGATGCAGCGCAGCTGGGCGACCAGCTCTGGGCGATCTCCGAGCTGCTGGATCTGCTCGGCCTGCACAGCGTGCAGGCGTTCCAGAAGACCCGCGAAGACGTGATCCAGCGCCAGCAGGAAGAGATGCTGGAGCTGTCCACCCCGGTGGTGAAGCTGTGGGAAGGCGTGCTCGCGCTGCCGATGATCGGCACGCTGGATTCGCAGCGGACCCAGGTGGTGATGGAATCGCTGTTGCAGCGGATCGTCGATACCGGCTCGGAAATCGCCATCATCGACATCACCGGCGTGCCCACCGTGGACACGCTGGTGGCCCAGCACCTGCTCAAGACCGTCACCGCGATCCGCCTGATGGGCGCCGATGCGATCATCAGCGGCGTGCGCCCGCAGATTGCCCAGACCATCGTGCACCTGGGGCTGGACCTGCAGGGCATCGTGACCAAGGCCAATCTGGCCGATGCACTCGCCCTGGCGCTCAAGCGCACCGGGCAGACGGTGGTGCGGGCAGAGCGCTGAGATGGAACGTATTCCGATTCTGCAGATGGGCGACCTGCTGCTGGTGACCATCCAGGTGGACATGCACGATCAGCTCGCGCTGACCCTGCAGGACGACCTCAGCGAGAAGATCCGCCGCACCTCGGCGCGCGGCGTGCTGATCGATATTTCCGCGCTGGATATCGTCGACTCCTTCATCGGGCGCATGATTTCCACCATCTCCGCGATCGCGCGGATCATGGACGCCACCACGGTCGTGGTCGGCATGCAGCCGGCCGTTGCGATCACCCTGGTCGAGCTGGGCCTGACCCTCAGCGGGGTGCGGACCGCGCTCAACGTCGAGCGCGGGATGAAACTGCTGCAGCGCACCGATGACGACGCGCCATGACCGCGCCCAGTGGGACGCTGCCGATCCGCGTTGAGCAGGACGTGGTGCTGGCGCGCCAGGCTGCGCGGCAGGTGGCCGTGGCCTGCAAGCTGCGCCTGATCGACCAGACCAAGTTGGTCACCGCCGCCAGCGAACTGGCGCGCAATGCCGTGATCTATGGCGGCGGTGGCACGATGGACTGGGAAATCCTGGAGAGTGGGCTGCGCAAGGGCGTGCGCTTGGTCTTCGCTGACCAGGGCCCGGGCATTCCCGACCTGGCGCAGGCGCTGACCGATGGCTGGTCGTCCGGGTCCGGCATGGGCCTGGGGCTGTCCGGTTCGCGCCGGCTGGTGGACGAGTTCGAGCTGGAGAGTGCGCCCGGCGAGGGCACGCGCATCACGATCACCAAATGGACCTGAACTTCGCCGGCCAGGTGACGCGGGTGGTGGCGGTCGAAGAAACCTCGCAGGTAGGACAGGCCCGGCGCGAAGCGCTGGCGCTCGCCGAGCAGGCCGGTTTCAACGAAACCGATGCGGGCCGTGTTGCCCTGGTGGCCACCGAACTGGCCACCAATGTGATCAAGCACGGGCGGGGCGGGCGCATGCACCTGTCGCTGGTCTGCGGGCGCAGCGGCCTCGGTGTCGAGCTGTGCGCGATCGATGCGGGCCCGGGATTTTCACTGGCCCACTGCCTGCCCGATGGCTATTCCACGGGCGGCACCCAGGGCATCGGTCTGGGCGCGATCGCACGCCAGGCGACGCTGCTTGATGTCTGGTCCGATGCCAGGGGCGCGGTGATCGTGGCGCGGATCTATCCCGGCCGCGCGACGGCCGCCATTGATCTTCCGTACGGTGCGCTGCGCATTGCCATGCGTCATGAAGTGGCCTGTGGCGATGGCTGGCACCTACGCGCGCAAGGGCCGTCGGTGGCGGTCACGATGATCGATGGCCTCGGCCACGGGCTGCAGGCGGCGGACGCCGCGCAGGCCGGCGTGGCTGCCGCTGCGCAGGCCACCAGCTTCGATGCGCCCGGCCTGATCGGCGCGTTGCATGCCGGCATGTCCGGCACCCGCGGTGGCGCGGCGGCGGTGGCCAGTATCGACACGCAGGCCGGCAGCATCCAGTTCGCGGGCATCGGCAACATTTCCGCCACGCTGTGCGAGCCGACCACCTCGCGTGGCATGGCCTCCCATCCCGGCATCGTCGGGGTGCAGTTCCGTAAAGCCCAACCCTTTCATTTTCACGCACCCGCAGGCACGCTTCTGGTCATGCACAGCGATGGACTGCAGGCCCGTTGGAGCCTGCGTGACTACCCCGGCCTGTTCCACCGCCACCCCAGCGTGATCGTGGCGGTATTGCAGCGCGATTTCGACCGTGGCCGCGACGACGTCGGCATCGTGGCCCTGCGTCCTGGAGACCTGCATTGACTACCGCCCCTGACCCGCACGAGCTGCAGACGTTGCGCCTGGAGGCCGACGCGCTGCGTGCCGAGCTGGAGGAGACCAACCAGGGGGTGCTGGCGCTGTATGCCGAACTGGACCAGCAGGCCGAGCAGCTGCGCGAGGTCTCCGAGCTGAAGAGCCGCTTCCTGTCGTACATGAGCCATGAGTTCCGCACGCCGCTGGGTTCGATCCTGAGCATGACCCGGCTGCTGGAAGACGGCATGGACGGCCCGCTCACCGACGAGCAGCGCCGCCAGGTGCGCTTCATCAGCGCCTCCACCAGTGAGCTGCGCGAGATGGTGGATGACCTGCTGGACCTGGCCAAGATCGAGGCCGGGCGCATCACGATTTCCCCGGCGTGGTTCGATCTGATGGACCTGTTCTCGGCGCTGCGCGGCATGTTCCGCCCGCTGGTGGAGGGCAACCAGGTCGACCTGGTGTTCGACGATCCGCCCGCGCTGCCGATGCTGTACACCGATGACAAAAAGCTGGCGCAGATCCTGCGCAACTACATTTCCAACGCCATGAAGTTCACCCCGAATGGCCAGGTGGTGGTTTCGGCACGCCTGGAAGGCGAGCACTCGGTCCGCTTCAGCGTGCGCGATACCGGCATCGGCATTCCTGCCGAGCTGCAGTCCACCCTGTTCGAGGACTTCGTCCAGGTCGACACGCCGTTGCAGAAGCGTCTGCGCGGTACCGGGCTGGGGCTGTCGCTGTGCAAGCGCTTCGCCGAGTTGCTGGGAGGGCATGTGGGCGTGGACAGTGTGGTCGGCGAGGGCTCGGACTTCTATGTGATCCTGCCGCTCACGCTCGCCACGGAGGCTGCCGATGCCGCACTCTGACCGCATCCTCGTCGTGGACGACAACGTCGCCACCCGCTACGCGGTGCGCCGCGTGCTGGAGCACCATGGGTTCCGCGTCGAAGAAGCCGGTACCGGTGGCGAGGGACTGGCCAGGCTGGCTGCGCAGGACTTCGGCGCGCTTGTGCTGGATGTGAACCTTCCTGACATGAGTGGCTTTGACGTGGTGCGGCAACTGCGCGAGGACGCGCGCATGCGGCTGCTGCCGGTGGTGCACGTTTCGGCCGCGTCCATCGCTACCGGTGACCTGATCACCGGCCTGAACGCCGGTGCCGATGCCTACTTGATCCATCCGGTGGACCCGGACGTGCTGCTGGCCACGCTGCGCACGTTGCTGCGCGCCCGACGTTCCGAAGAAGCGCTGCGCGAGGCCGAGGCGCGGTTCGGCGAGATTTTCCGCCAGATCAATGCACCGATCGCCGTGCTGGATGCGTCCCTGCGCTCCCATGATGCCAACGATGCCTTCGTGCGCCTGCTCGGCATGGATGCCACCCAGCCGGGCGCGCTGGAATCGCTTCTGGACGAACAGGCCGCGCCCCTGGCTGCCCTGAAAGTCGCGCTGGCCGAAGGCGAGCGCTGGCAGGGCACGTTTACCCTGCGCGCAGGCGCCGACACCCGCATCACCGAATGGCGCGTGACGCCTTACCATGCACCGGGCCAGGGCCTGGTGCTGATCGAAGACACCACCGAACACCACGCGCGCGAGTCCGAGCAGCGCCAGGAGCTGGAAACCGCGACGTCGGAGCTGGCCTTCCAGATCGCCGAGCGCCAGCGCACCGAGGTCGAGCTGCTGCAGGCGCAGAAGATGGACTCGCTCGGCCAGCTTACCGGCGGCATCGCGCACGACTTCAACAACCTGCTGACCACGATCATCTCCGGCCTGGACATGATCGAGATGGCCGTCTCCAGCGGCAAATGGGACAAGGCCTCGCGGTATGTCGAGATCGCCACCGGCTCGGCCCACCGCGCGGCGGCGCTGACCCAGCGGATGCTGGCCTTTGCCCGCAAGCAGCCGCTGGACCCGCAGACCTTCGACGTGGTCGCGCGGATCCGTTCGCTGGAAGACATGCTGCTGCGCTCGATCGGCGAGAACATCGAGCTGGACCTGGAACTGGGGCCGCAGCCGATGGTGGCCGTGGCCGATCCGAACCAGTTCGAGAACGTGATCCTCAACCTGGTGATCAACGCGCGCGATGCGCTGGGCGGGCAGGGGCTGATCCGCATCCGCGCCGACCGTACCGAGATCGAGCGCGATCATGAGCTCGCGCCGGGTCATTACATCAGCGTCAAAGTCCTGGACAACGGCATCGGCATTCCGATGGAACTGCTGACCAAGGTGTTCGAGCCCTTCTTCACCACCAAGCCGCAGGGCGAGGGCACCGGGCTGGGCTTGTCGATGACCTACGGGTTCGCCCGCCAGTCCGGCGGCAGTGCGCGCATCGCCAGCGAGCGCGGCGAAGGTACCGAGATAGAACTGCTGCTGCCGGAAGGCGAGCTGGTCGGCATCGACGAACAGAAACCTGTTCCCAGCCAGGTCCCGCGTGGCAGTGCCGAACGCATCCTGCTGGTGGACGATACCGATTCGGTGCGGATGATGGTGCGCGAAATGCTGGTCGAGGCCGGTTACCAGGTGGTCGAGGCGATCAATGCGCAGCAGGCGTTGCTGGAGCTGCATTCGACCCGCGAGGTGGACCTGCTGCTCTCCGACGTGGGCCTGCCGGGCATGAACGGGCGCGAGCTGGCCGATGCCGCGCGCGTGTTGCGGCCGCATCTGCCGGTGCTGTTCGTCACCGGGTATACCGAGGGCGCGGCGGTGCGCAACGAGTTCCTCGGCACGGGCATGTCGCTGCTGCCCAAACCGTTCAGCGTGATCGAACTGCTGCGCAGCGTGCGCCAGATGTTCGCGCCGGCCTGAGCGGCCCCGCGCGGGCTGGCCCACCTGCGCTGCAGGGGGCCGCGGGCCGCAACGGGTCAGGGGCTCGGCTTGGGTTCGCCCAGTTCCGCCCGCCGCGCCCGGAACACCTCCGGCGTCTGCGGCTTGATGAACAGCGCCACCAGCTCCGGGTATTCCTGCTTTACCGCCTTTTCGATCCGGGTGATGCACGCCTCGATCTGCGGGGTGGTCCGGTCGTCCTCGAATTCGGCACTGAGCATCGCCACCACCTGGTCCGGACCCATCTGCATGGTGGTGACGCCGTTGGCGTTGCGCAGGTCCGGGTCGGTATTGGCTACCGCCAGGATGCGCTTGGCCACGCTGGGATGGGCCGGTTCGCCGACCAGCAGGCCCTTGGTTTCGCGCGCCAGAAGGAAGGCAGTCACCGCCAGCACCCCGGCGATGCACAGCGAGGCCACGCCATCGAGGATGGGCATGTCCAGCAGCTGCGCGGCCACCAGGCCGATCAGGGCAAACCCCAGGCCGAGCAGGGCAGCGCTGTCTTCCAGCAGCACGGTGAACGTGGTCGGGTCCTTGCTGCGCCGGAAGGCTTCGAAGTAGCCCAGCGTGCCCTTGGTGGCGCGGAACTCGCGCAGGGCGATCCACCAGGAGGTGCCTTCGAACACGATGGAGACACCCAGCACCGTGTAGCTGATCAGGTGGTTGGTGGCCGGCTCGGGGTTGCGGATGTGCTGGATGCCCTCGTACGCCGAGACGCCCGCGCCGGCGGCGAACACCAGCAGGGCCACGATGAAGCTCCAGAAGTACAGCTCGCGCCCGTAGCCGAACGGATGCACGGTATCGGGCTTCTGCTCGGAGCGGCGCAGGCCGTACAACAGCAGCAGCTCGTTGATGGTATCCACCAGCGAGTGCACGCCCTCGCTGAGCATCGCCGAGCTGCCCGACAGCCCGGCGGCGACGAACTTGGCGATGGCGATGCACAGATTGCCGGCAAGCGCGGCATAGATGACAAGACGGGAGCCGGACGGCTTGGCCATGGCGGGGACGGGTTGAATGGGGGAGCTACATGATCCCCAAGCGCCCGTACCGGCGGCGTGCAGGGCGGAAATGGGCGCGGCGTTGCATCCAATCGGCCCGCTGGCCCGTACACCCCATGCCTCCCTACACACGGCGTCATCCACCGCAGATGTATCGTCAACCCGACCCGCCGCCCTTTTCCTTCGACGCCGCCCGTATCGTGTCCGTTTCCGCCCAGCCCACCGGCGTGCTTCCCGACTGGACCCAGGACATGGAGGGCGTGGCGCGGCTGCGTGACCGCGAGTGCTTCATCCGTATCTACGACCATTTCATGCCCCGCCTGTGCATCTACCTGCGTGGCCGTGGCGCCCCGGACGGCACCGCCGAGGAACTGGCGCAGGAAAGCCTGCTGCGGCTCTGGCTGAACGCGGCCGACTTCGACGCCTCGCGCAGCGCGCTCAGCACCTGGCTGTACCGCATCGCGCGCAACCTGCACATCGACCGCTTCCGCAGCGAGCGGGGCTGGCTGCAGGCCCAGGAGGCGGTCGAAAATGCGGCCCTGGATGATCCGCCCGAGCGCACCTCCGCCGAGCAGTTCGCCGACCACGCGCGCCTGCGCCAGCGGATCAACGAGCTGCCGGCCATCCAGGCACGGCTGGTGCGGATGTCTCATTTCGAAGCCAAAAGCCACAGCGAAATCGCCCAGGCGCTGGGGATGCCGCTGGGCACGGTCAAATCCCACCTGCGTCGGGCATTCCTGCAGCTGCAGTCCAGCGTCGGGAGTGCGCCATGAATCCCCGCCACCACCTGCATGAATCGACGTTGATGAGCTACGCCGCCGGCGCCTTGCCGACCGCGCTCAGCATCGTGGCCAGCACGCACCTGGAAAGCTGCGCGCATTGCCGGCACGTGTTGCGTGACGCCGAGGCCATCGGCGCGGCCTTGCTGGACCAGACCCAACCGGCATCGCCCAGCGCGCGCCAGGCGGCATTGCGCGAGGCGATGCTGGCGCAGCTGGACAGCGAGGATGTGCCGGACGATCCGGTGCGCGATCTGCGGCCGCCGACCGCGTCGGCACCGCCACGTGGTTCCGTGCAGGCCCATCCCGATGCGCTCCCGGTCTCCCTGCATCCGTACTTCGGTCCCTCGCTGCGCGACGTGCGCTGGCGCTGGATCGCGCCCGGCGTGCACTGCATCCGCGCCGCCGACATGCCGTCGTTGATCATGCTGCGCATCGCCCCGGGCAAGTGTCTGCCGATGCACAGCCACGGCCAGAGCGAGCTCACCCAGATCCTGCGCGGCGCCTACAACGACGCATTGGGCATCTTCGGCCCAGGGGACATGGCCGACCTGGATGAAGACGTCGAGCATCAGCCGGTGACAGCACCGGGTGCGCCGTGCATCTGCGTGTCGGCGCTGGATGCGCCGCTGCGTTTCAGCGGCTGGTTGGCGCGCAGCATGCAGCGTTTCGTGAAACTCTAGCGTTCGGCCTTGCCAAGGATCTCCTGATGCCCGCCACCTCCCGCCTTGATGTTCTGATGACCGGTGCCAGCGGACTGGTCGGGCAAGGCGTGCTGCGCGCCTGCCTGGCCGCAGCGGATGTCCAGCGCGTGACGGCGTTGGTCCGCCGCAGCGGTGCGGTGGCGGACGGCGTGGAGGAAAT
>NZ_JBFULB010000116.1:0-11554 GCF_056400545.1 Stenotrophomonas sp. P5_A8
GGTTCCAGGCGCGTGGCGCTGGAACATCGAAAAGCCCCGCTTTCGCGGGGCTTCTGGATGTTGCGTCGGGCGTGTCCGGTGGGCGCTGCTTCCGAGCATGGCTCGGCACTACCACCGGCGCTGGCTCAGGCGAACGGGTCCTGCAGGACCATGGTGTGGTCGCGATCCGGGCCGGTGGAGACGATGCTGACCGGGCAACCGGCCAGCTCTTCCAGCGCGCGCAGATAGGCGCGGGCGGCCGGCGGCAGGTCGTCCCAGTTGGTGATGCCGTGGGTGTTTTCGGTCCAGCCCGGGAACTCCAGGTACACCGGGGTGCACTCTTCCCAGCCCTGCGCGTCCAGCGGGGCGTATTCGGTGCGCTTGCCGCGGTATTCGTAGGCGATGCAGACCTTCAGCTTTTCCATGCCGTCGAGCACGTCCAGCTTGGTGATGCACAGGCCGCTGATGCCGTTGATGGCCACGGCGCGCTTGAGCGCGACGATGTCCATCCAGCCGCAGCGACGCGGACGGCCGGTCGAGGCGCCGTACTCGGCACCGCGGTCGCGGATGCCCTGGCCGACTTCATCGTCCAGTTCGGTCGGGAACGGACCGCCGCCGACGCGGGTGGCGTAGGCCTTGGCAATGCCCAGCACGTAGTCGATCGCGTCCGCGCCCACGCCGGCACCGGCCAGTGCGCCGCCGACGGTGGTGTTGGAGCTGGTGACGTACGGGTAGGTGCCGTGGTCGATGTCCAGCAGCGCACCCTGGGCGCCTTCGAACAGCACGCGCTTACCCTGCTTGCGCAGGTCGTGCAGGATGCCGGCGACGTCGGACTTCATCGGCTCGACGTATTCGCCGAAGGCCAGTGCTTCGTCGTAGGTCTTCTGGAAGTCGACCGCGTCGGTCTTGAGGTAATTGGTCAGCACGAAGTTGTGGTAATCCAGCGCGGTGCGCAGGAGTTCTTCCAACTGGGCCGGGTAATGCAGGTCGGCGATGCGGATGCCGCGACGCGCCACTTTGTCTTCGTACGCCGGGCCGATGCCACGGCCGGTGGTGCCGATCKCCTTGCCGCCGGCAGCGCGTTCGCGCGCCTGGTCCAGGGCGATGTGGTACGGCATGATCAGCGGCGCGGCCGGGGAGATCTTCAGGCGCGAGCGCACTTCCACGCCGGAGGTTTCCAGCTCGGCGATTTCCTTCTGCAGCGCGGCCGGGGAGATCACCACGCCGTTGCCGATCAGGCACAGCGCGTCGGCACGCAGGATGCCCGACGGGATCAGGTGCAGCACGGTCTTCTTGCCATTGATGACAAGCGTGTGGCCGGCATTGTGGCCGCCCTGGAAGCGCACGACGGCGCCGATTTCCTCGGTGAGCAGATCGACGATCTTGCCCTTGCCTTCATCGCCCCACTGGGCACCCAACACGACAACTGACTGACCCATGACGGGTAACTCCTTGCTTTTGTGCGGCCATCGGGGCCGCGGGTTTGGGACCATGGCCGGGCGCGGACCATCACGGGGTGGCAGGCTCCAACGGGGAGCGCGCCGGCAATGGGGTACCCAGACACGGAAAAAGCCGGACGAGTGACTCTGAAACAGAGTGCCCGTCCGGCTTTTGTGCATTATCCGGGTTTCCGGTGGGGGTTGCCACCCCGGGGGCCGGCACTACCGGATCTGGTGAGCGGCCGGTACGGCCTAGTGCTTCAACCACCACAGGGTGGTCAGCCCGGCCAGCAGGATCACCCCGCCCCAGGTGCGCAGGGCGGCGCTGCGCAGCATCAGCAGCTGTTCGGCCATGCGCTTCCAGGCCAACGGGGCGGCGAACAGGAACAGGCCCTCCAGGATCGCGACCAGGCACAGGGCGGAGAAAAAGTCGTTCATGGCGCTCCAAATAAAACGGGGACCCGGTCTGCACCGGGTCCCCGTGGGTTGCTACCGCCTGCGACCTCAGCGATCGCTCTTGAGGTACTGCAGGAACGGGTCGTTCTTGTCGAGCACGATCACGCCGTTGCCGTCGGCCATGGAGCCACGGTAGGCCTCCAGGCTGCGGTAGAAGGCGTAGAACGACGGGTCGGCGGAACCGGCCTTGCCGTAGATCCGCGCCGCTTCGGCATCGCCGGTACCGCGCATCTGCTGGGCATCACGCTCGGCTTCGGCCACGATCACGGTGCTGTCGCGGTCGGCCTGGGCGCGGATGGTCAGCGACTGCTCCTCACCCTCGGCGCGCAGCTTGGCCGCTTCCTGCTTGCGCTGGGCGCGCATGCGCTCGTACACATCGTTGATCACCTGGCTGTCGGTGGGCAGGTCGATCTGCTTGATGCGCAGGTCGATGATCTGCATGCCCAGGTCCTTGACCGACTTGTTGATGCCGGTCAGCTGGTTGGCGATCAGTTCGCTGCGGTCACCGGACACCAGCTGCTGCAACGTGCGCGAGTTGATCTGGTTGCGCAGCGAGTCGGTGATGATCGGGGCCAGGCGCGCATTGGCCACGGTGGCGTCGCCGCCGGTGGCACGGTAGTAGTCGCGCACGTCGGAGATGTACCCGATGGCGAAGAAGTCGACGCTGACGTCCTTCTGCTCGGCGGTGAAGTAACGCGCCGGCGCGGTGTCGAGCACCTGGAAGCGGCGGTCGAACACCCGCACCGTTTCCACCAGCGGCACCTTGAAGTGCAGGCCCGGTTTGATGTCCGCGCGCACCACCTTGCCCAGGTTGAGCACCATCGCGGTCTGGTCTTCGCGGACCACGTACACCGAGCCCAGCAGGGCCAGCAGGGCGGCCACGGCCAGCCCGATCCAAAGGGAACTCTTCATCGGCTGACTCCTTCACGACCGGTGGGGCGGGTGGTCGGACGTTCGGTGTTGCGCACGCCATCCACCGGCGTGCTGGCCGGCAGCGACGGCAGCATCACTTCCGGGGTCACGGGCGGGGCAGCCGGGGCGGCCGCACCGCCACGGGTGTCGGCCGGCATCGGCACGTAGATCAGCTGGCGGCCATCGCCGCCGATGATCTTGCGGTTCTGGCCGAGCACCTGCTCCACCGTTTCCAGCCACAGGCGCTTGCGGGTGACTTCCGGGGCGTCCTTGTACTGGACCTGGAGCAGGCTGAAGCGCTCGGCATCACCCTGGGCCTTGGAGACCACGGCCTGCTTGTACCCCTCGGCGGTGGTGCGCGCACGCGAGGCCTGGCCACGCGCTTCGGGCACGACCTTGGCCGCGTACGCCTGGGCTTCGTTGATCAGGCGCTCCTTGACCTGCTGGGCGCCGTTGACCTCGTCGAAGGCCGGCTTCACTTCCTCCGGCGGACGCGCATCGGGCAGGGTCAGCCCGGTCACCGACAGGCCGGTACGGTAGGCCTTCAGCGAGGCCTGCAGGCGCTCTTCGGCGACCACGGCCAGCGGGCCGCGGTTGTTGAGCACTGCATTGAGGTCGGCACGCCCCACCTGCTCGCGGACCGCGCTCTGCGCCGACTGCTCCAGCACCTGGTCGGCCGAGACCGAGCCGAACAGGTACAGGCGCGGATCGTCGATGCGGTACTGCACGTTGACCGAGACGTTGACGATGTTCTCGTCGCGGGTCAGCACCGGTACCTGGCTGCTGAAGGTCTTGATCTGGGTGGCGTTGACCTTGTTGACCGACTCGATCGGCCACGGCAGTTTGAAGTTGGGGCCGGGCTGCAGGATCCGCGAGAACTGGCCGAAGCGCAGCACCACGCCGCGTTCCTGCTCGCCGATCAGCTGGAAGCTGGAGAACAGCAGCAGCAGGACCGCCGCAACGCCCACCCAACGCAGGATGCCGCCATCGAACAGGTCCTTGAGTGGCCCGGGGAAACCGCCCCAACCGCCGCCATTGCCGCTACCGCGAGGTCCAAACGGACCCCGTCGATTCTCGTCGGGACCTTGTCCGCCCTTGTTGCCGCCGGGTGTATTCCAGGCCATGCACGCTCCATCAGTGAAAGGTTGCCTGCGGGTCATTCCGCACCGTCAACCGTAAATCCTGCTCGATTCTACAAGATGGGGCGGATTGACAGGATTGGAAGGGCCAAGCGGCAGCGGGTCGCGATTCATCCCCCCTGCCCCACGCCTGCCGGGCCGGAGCGGGTAAGGTGTTGCCTCCCTCCCCGTCAGGCATCTTCATGGCCATCCCCGCCCGGTTCAACGCCTTCCGCATCCACCACGACGACCGCGGCCACCACAGCGGCATCGAAGCGATGGGGCTGGACCAGCTCAGCCCCGGCGAGGTGGTGATCCGCGCGCAGTGGTCCTCGGTGAACTACAAGGACGCGCTGGCCGGGACGGGCAAGGGCCGGATCCTGCGCCGCTTCCCGCTGGTGGGCGGGATCGATGTGGCCGGTACGGTGGTCGCCTCGACCGATCCGGCATTTCGCGAGGGCGATGCGGTGCTGGCCACCGGCTGCGGGCTCAGCGAGACCCGCGACGGCGGCTACAGCCAGTACGTGCGCCTGGAATCGAGCGCGGTGATCGCCCAGCCGGCCGGGTTGAGCCCGCGCGAGGCCATGGTACTGGGCACCGCCGGCTTCACCGCGGCGCTGGCGCTGCTGCGCATGACCGACAACCGGCTCACCCCCGCGCAGGGTCCCTTGGCGGTGACCGGCGCCACCGGCGGGGTCGGCTCGCTGGCGGTGGACATCTTCAGCCGCGCCGGCTTCGAGGTACACGCCATCAGCGGCAAGGCCGACCAGGCCGACTACCTGCACGCCATCGGCGCCCGCCAGGTACTGCCGCGCGAGGTGCTGGCCACCTCCAAGCCGATGGAATCCCCCCGCTTCGGTGGTGGCCTGGACAATGCCGGCGGACCGATGCTGGCCAGCCTGCTGGCCCAGACCGTGCCCTATGGCAGCGTGGTCAGCGCGGGCCTGGCCGCCAGCCCGGCGCTGGAGATGACGGTGATGCCCTTCATCCTGCGCGGCGTCTCGCTGCTGGGCGTGTCGTCGGCGGCGGCACCGCGCGGGTTGCGCGAGCAGGTCTGGGAGAAGCTCTCCGGGGCATGGAAGCCGCGCCACCTTGACGCGATCTGCACGCGCGAAGTGGGTCTGGAGCAGGTACACGAGGTCTTCGACACGATGCTGGAAGGCGGGTCGCGCGGGCGTACCGTGGTGCGGATCGACTGAGCGTCGCAGGCAGGCGACGGACGGCAGGCCGGATGCTTCCGGCCTTGTGCGCGCAGCACTACACTGCGGGCATTACATGGGGAACAACATGGCACGCATTCTGATTGTCGACGATTCACCGTCGCAGCTGCTGGGGATACAGCGGATCGTCGAAAAGCTCGGGCACGAGATCCTGACCGCCACCGATGGCGCGGCGGGCGTGGAAGCCGCCAAGGCGCAGCTGCCCGACCTGGTGCTGATGGATGTGGTGATGCCAAACCTCAACGGTTTCCAGGCCACCCGTACACTGGCGCGCGATGCCACCACCAAGCACATTCCGGTGATCCTGGTGACCACCAAGGACCAGGACACCGACCGCATGTGGGGCATGCGCCAAGGTGCCAAGGCCTACATCACCAAGCCGTTCTCCGAAGACGAGCTGTCCGAAGTGCTGGAACGGGTCTTCAGCAACCAGGAACCGCCAGCGGCGTGATGCCGGCGCGGTGAGCCGCCCGGAGGGGAGCCGACCAATGGGCGGCTCCTACCTCGGCCGCCGCAGATGCACCGTGCCGGCGCGTACCTGCCGCTGGCCAGTGCACAACCGCGGTAGGTACCGACCGTTGGTCGGTACACCCTTCAATCAGGCCTTCTCGCCAAACGCCTTGGCCAACGCCTTGTAGGCCTTCTTCTGTGCCTCTTCGGTCGGGGCCGGAGCCACGATCTCCAGCTCGACGATCTGATCGCCGTCCGGATTGCCCGGCAGGCCGCGCCCCCGCAGGCGCAACTTGCGCCCGGCATCGGACTCGGCCGGCACCTTCAATTCCACCGAGCCGCCCAGCGTGGGCACGCTGATGCTGGTGCCCAGCGCGGCCTGCCACGGCGTCACCTGCAGGGTGTACAGGATGTTGCGGCCGTCCACCTCGAACTGCGGGTGCTCGGCGTACTCCACTTCCAGCAGCAGGTTGCCGCCGCCGGTGCCCTGCCCGGCCAGGCGAATCACCTKGCCCGGACGGATGCCCTTGGGCACGCGCACATCCAGCTGCCTGCCGTTGACGTTGATGCGCAGGCTGTCGCCCTGGTGGGCCGCTTCCAGCGGCACGGACAGCTTGGCGCGGGTGTCACGCGTGGGCTGCGGGCCCTGGCTGGCACCGCCGAAGCCGCTGGCGCGGCCGCCACCGCCGCCGCGCTGACGCGCGAACAGGCTTTCGAAGAAATCGCTGAAGCCACCGCCGCCGGCACCGCCGCCGAACACTTCCTCATAGTCGAAGCCCTGGCCACCACCGTAGTTCGGCGGCGCATGGAACTCCTCGCCGGGCCGGTAGCCCTGCGCCTTGAGCTGATCGTAGGCGGCGCGCTTCTGCGGGTCGCGCAGCGCTTCATAGGCCTCGTTGACGGCCTTGAACTTGTCTTCCGCGCCGGCCTCCTTGCTGACGTCGGGATGGTACTTGCGCGCCAACCGGCGGTAGGCGGTCTTGATTTCCGCATCGCCCGCACTCGGTTCCACCCCGAGCGTGGCGTAGTAATCCTTGAATTCCATCGATACACCTCGAATAAGTTCGGTCGTCCGCGCCGGCGGACACCGTCCCGACAATTCTAGCGGCTGGCGCCGGCCGTGCCGTGACGCCCCGGCATGATCCTGCGCAATGCGGCCACGCCCCAGGGCGCCCATGCTGGCCCCTGCGCCACCGCGCTGCCGTTGAAATGGGTCTGCAACGGCGGTTTTCAACGTTTTGACGCCGCCATCCCACCCCGCTCACTACGCTGGACGCGTCCAAGGAGTCCGCATGACCATCCACGCAGGCGATCGCATTCCCGAAGTCACCCTCAAGCGTATCCGCGAGGGCATGGAGACCCTCGATACCCATGCCCTGTTCGACGGCCGCCGCGCGGTGCTGTTCGGGGTACCCGGCGCGTTCACCCCCACCTGTTCGGCCCGGCATCTGCCCGGCTACGTCGAGCACTTCGCCGATTTCCGCCATCGTGGTATCGACGTGTTCTGCATGGCGGTCAACGATCCATTCGTGATGAAGGCGTGGGCCGAGAGCCAACACGTGCCCGATGGCCTGCAGATGCTGTCCGACGGCAATGGCGAATTCACCCGCGCGCTCGGCCTGGAGATGGATGCCAGCAGCTCCGGGATGGGCCTGCGCTCGCGTCGCTTCGCGCTGTATGTCGAGGACGGCGTCGTGCGCCAGACCTTCGTCGAGGAACCCGGCCAGTTCGAGGTGTCCTCGGCAACTCACGTGCTGGCGCATCTGCCCAGCTGAATCCACGCAACAAAGGAAACCGGCCAGCCATGTCAAAGCCAGCCAAGCAGAAACCCACCCCCGCCGCCGCCCAACGCGCCGATCCCTCGCGCCCGCCGGGCATCAGCGATACCGCCACGCTGCGCGCCAAGGCACGCAAGGACATCGAAGACGGCGCCATCACCGACAGCTACAGCGCCGACCGCAAGGCGGTGATCAAGCTGCTCAACGACGCGCTCGCCACCGAGTACGTATGCGTGCTGCGCTACTACCGCCATTACTTCACGGCCAAGGGCATGCTCGCCGATTCGATCAAGGCCGAGTTCCTCGAACACGCCCAGCAGGAACAGGCGCACGCCGGCAAGCTGGCCGAACGCATCGTGCAACTGGGCGGCGAGCCCGACCTCAACCCGGACACGCTGACCAGGCGTTCGCACGCCGAGTACAAGGAAGGCAAGAACCTGCGCGACATGGTCCGCGAGAACCTGATCGCCGAGCGCATCGCCATCGACAGCTATCGCGAAATGATCAATTTCGTCGGCGACAAGGACACCACCACCAAGCGCATCCTTGAAGAAATTCTTGCCCAGGAAGAAGAACACGCCGACGAGTTCGCCGACCTGCTGGATGGCTGGATCGGGGAATAACACCGCCTGTACAACCCCGGCCATCGAGGAACGGTAGTGCCGGCCGCTGGCCGGCTCGCAGCCCACCCAGATCGCGAGCCGGCTCCGCAGTGCGACGGGCCGGCCACCGGCCGGCACGACCGCCCCGCGTCCAGCAGCACGCGCATCACCGCAGTATCCGGAAGCGCACCTGCGTCCAGGCACCATCGGACGCCAGCGCGGTGAGGGTATGCTCGCCCACTTCGTCGAAATCGCGCTGGAACAGGCGCGCGCCCTCGGTGCGTGCGATCCAGCGCCCATCGAGCAGCCAGTCCACGCTGTTGTCATTGCCCAGCGCACGCAGCTGGAGGCGCACGCCGTGTTCGGCGTTTRGCGCGCGCGCCAGCGTGGCGCGGTCGTTGAGGCCTTCGATATGCAGGCTGCCGCCACTCTCACGGCCATCCTCGCTGCAGTCCGGCGACAGCGCCGGCAGCTGCGCCGCGCGCCGTTGCGCCAACGGCAGCCACGGCGACAGCAACGCCGGCCAGCGGGCGATCTCGCGCGTTTCGGTCTCGTGCGGCAGCCGGCAGTCCGGGGACACCCGCAGCCCGCTGCGCGCATCCACACTGAAGCGCTGGCGCCCCGGCTGCCACAGGCGCGCGTCGCGTTCGGCGAAGGTCGGTGGCACCACCCCATCAAGCACGAAGGCATCCAGGCGACGCTGGCACAACGCGTCTTCGGTGCGTTCGGCGAGTTCACCGGTCGGCCAGCAGATCGCTTCACGGGTCACGTTCGGTGGCATCGGGGCGCCACTCGCGTCCCCGGCCTGGCGCGGCAGGCTGTCCACCACTTCAAACATCAGCGGCAACGCGGTGACCGCGCCGTACTGGCCCGGCAGCGGCGTGCCATCCGGCCGCCCCACCCACACCCCCACGGTGTAGTGACGGGTGCTGCCGATGGCCCACGCGTCGCGGTAACCGTAACTGGTGCCGGTCTTCCAGGCCACCCGTGGGCGCCCGGTGACATCGAAGGTGCCGCTGCCATACCCCGGGCGCGGATTGGACTCGAGCACCTCGCGGGTGATCCACGCCGCACCGGGCGACATCAGGCGGCGTTCGATCACTGGATCGTCGGCGGTATAGCGCACCCGTCCGGCGATGCCGTGGCGGTTGAACGCGGCGAACGCGCCGACCAGATCCTCCAGCCGCGCGCCGGTGCCGCCCAGGATCAGCGACAGGTTCGGCGCGCTGCCATGCGGGAAGCGCAGGTTGATGCCGGCGTGCGACAGCCGCGCGGCAAACCTTGCCGAGCCGACCCGGTCGAGCAGATCCACCGCCGGAACATTGAGCGACAGCCGCAGCGCCGTGGCCGAACTCACCGGCCCGTTGAAGGCCGAATCGAAGTTGCCGGGGCGGTAACCGCCGAACGCCTGCGGGGCGTCCACCATCAGGCTTTCCGAATGGATCAGCCCGTCATCCAGCGCCATGCCATACAGGAAGGGTTTGAGCGTGGAGCCCGGCGAGCGCCAGGCCTGCACCATGTCCACGTGGCCCAGCCGCTGCTTGTCGCCGAAGGCCACCGACCCCACGTACGCGCGTGCCTCCAGCGTGCGGTTGTCGATCACCAGCAACGCGGCGGACGTGCGTTCGGGCAACTGCGAGAAGTACGAGGACACGCGCTCTTCCAGCGTGCGCTGCAGCCCGATGTCCAGCGTGCTTTCGATGCGCGCCGCACGCGGCTGTGCCGAGCGCAGCCGCTGCGCCAGCAAGGCGGCGTGCAGCGGCGGCTGCAGCGCGCGGGTGACCACCGGCTCGATGCGCGCATCGTCCACCTCCTCGCGGCTCCACACGCCCAGCGCGACCATGCGCTCCAGCACCTTGTCGCGGGCGCGTCGCGCGGCCTCGGGGTGCCGGTCCGGGCGCAACCGGCTGGGCGCCTGCGGCAGCACCGCCAACAACGCCGCCTCGGCCTGCGACAACCGCGCCGCCGGCTTGCCCAGATAGGCCCAGCTGGCGGCCTCGACCCCTTCGATGGTGCCCCCGTAGGGTGCCCGTTCCAGGTACAGCGCCAGGATCTGCGCCTTGCTCAGGTGCACTTCCAGCTGCACCGCGCGCAGCATCTGCTTGGCCTTGCCCCACGGCGTGCGCGAATGCGGATCGAGGATGCGCGCGACCTGCATGGTCAGCGTGGAGCCACCGGACACGATCCGCCCCTGCAGCAGCCACTGCTTGCCGGCGCGCAGCAGCCCCCACGGGTTGATGCCCGGGTGGCGCCAGAACCAGCGGTCCTCATAGTTGAGCAGGGCCTGCAGATACAACGGCGAGACGCTGTCGGCCGAGGCCGGATAGCGCCAGACGCCGTCGGCATCGGCGAACGCGCGCAGCGGCGTGCCGTCGCGGGCCACCACCAGCGTGCTGGTGTCGCGCGCTTTCGGCAGGGGCGGCGGGAAGGCCAGGTCCAGCACCAGCACCAGCGCCAGCAGCAACGCGGTGCCCCAGCGCAACGCCGGCCACAGCCAGTGCCGCGCCGTGGTGGTCAGACGCCTGGAAAGGATGGGTTTCATCGGTTGGACGACAGGACTACGCGGGCCATCGCCTCAGCGATGGCCCGCACCCGGCTCAGGGCTGGACCACGGTCATCGTGGTCGGGTTGCTGCGGCCCACCCCACGCAGGTCGGGACGGTACATGTCCTCCACCAGCGGCGGCGGCACCGTGTAGGTGCCCGGGGTGACCGCGCGTACCAGGTAGAACACCTTGGCGGTGCTGCCCTTGGACAGCTTCAGCGCGGCCACGTAGCGGTCGTCGCGGAACTCCTCATGGCGCAGCGTGGCCGCATCGCCGCGGTCGTTGACGTTGAGCCCGTCCACCACCACGTCGGCCCACTGCTTGGCATCGCCCAGGTTGAAGTTTTCGATCTCCAGGCCGGCCGGCAGCAGGTCGGTCAGCAGCGCATCGGGCATGTCCAGGTTCGGGGTGATGCTGACCCGCACGATCAGCGCCTCGCCTTCCTTCAGCGCACGTGGCGTCCACGGCTTGCCATCGGTGGTGTACCAGGTGCGCTCCACGCCAAGGCTGCGGCTGTCCGGCTCCGGCGCGGTACGCGGGATGCCGGCCACTTCCAGGCTGGCGAACATCGGCGGTTCGCCCTGCGGGGTGAAATGCACGCCCTTGGCCAGTGCGGCGTAGTCGAAACTGCGGCCGAACATGCGCCGCGCGGTGATCGCTTCCACCTGACCGCCCACGGCCAGCTCGCCGGACACCAGCTTCTTCTGGTTGGCCGCCAACGCCTTGCCCWGGCGCGCGATGGCGACCTGCTCCTGCGTGCTCAGCCACATCCAGCCACTGTTGCGCCGCGCATCCAGCGCACGGCCAAGATCGACCGCACGCGCGTCATAGGCCGGCTTGGACAGCTTGCGCTCGTGCAGCAGCGCGATCATCAAGGCGTCATCGCGCACCTCGCTGCCGTAGTCGCCGAAGTACTGCGGACGCTCGCTGCCGGGCTTGGCAAAGCCGGCGGCGATGGCCGCATCACCACGCTTGTGGTCGCCCTGCAGCGACAGCGCGATGCCCAGGTGCACCAGCGGCAGCCCGGTCAGCGCCTTGCTGCGCTCGTTGTCGTAC
>NZ_JBFULB010000117.1:0-11457 GCF_056400545.1 Stenotrophomonas sp. P5_A8
TTGCGCTGGGTGGCGCACTCGCGCCACCCAGTGGTCCAGCTTGTCGGCCAGCGCATCAAGTTGCACCTGTATCTCGGCGCGCACGTTCATCCCGGAGGTGCACCCAGATCATGCGCGACACGGTAGTAATGACCGTCGTCGCGGAGCAGGACGCTGAGGTCCGGCTGCAGGACGTCATCCACATGCAGCGTCGGCTGACCCTGGGCCGTGCGGGTCACCACGAACTCATACAGGCTGCGCCCGAAGCGGTAGCTCAATTCGAAGGACGGCCAGTGATCGGGCAGGCACGGTTCAAGCGAGAGACGATCGCCGTCGCGACGGATGCCGAGCAGGGATTCGACCAGCAGGCGATACATCCACCCGGCCGATCCGGTGTACCACGTCCAGCCGCCTCGCCCGACGTGCGGCGACACGGCGTAGACATCGGCGGCCAACACATAGGGTTCGACGCGGTAAGTCTGGACCGCCTCGGCATCYAGCGTGTGGTTCAGGGGGTTGATCATGCCGGCCAGCTCCCAGGCACGCACTGCATCGCCCTGTTGGGCGAATGCCATCGCCGCCCACACCGCCGCATGGGTGTACTGGCCGCCATTCTCGCGCACGCCCGGTACGTAACCCCGAATGTAACCGGGGTCCTCCGTGGTCTGGTCGAAGGGCGGGTCGAGGAGCTGGATCAGCTTGGCGTCCTTTCGCACCAGATGCGTGTACAGCGAATCCAGCGCTTGGCTGGCACGCTCAGGCGCGGCCACGCCTGACAGCACCGACCAGCTCTGGGAGATCGAATCAATGCGGCATTCCTGGTTCTGTGACGAGCCCAGCGTGGCGCCGTTGTCGAACCAGGCGCGGCGATACCACGCGCCGTCCCAGGCATGCTGTTCCAGGTTCTGACGCAGGCGTTCGGCCTGTTCTTCGCACCATTGCGCACGGGCGGCATCGCCACGCGCGTTGGCCAGCCCGATGAAGCGGCGAAGCGTGTCATGCAGGAAGAATCCGAGCCACACACTTTCACCGCGCTGCTGGTCGCCGACGCGGTTCATGCCGTCGTTCCAATCGCCGCTGCCCATCAGCGGAAGCCCACGTTCACCGAGCAGCCGGCACCCGCGCTCCAGCGCGACGACGCAGTGCGCATACAACGTGCCGCGCTGTGCCGAAAGGGTGGGCATGTCGTAGTAGCCTTCCTCTTCCGGGGTCACCGCGCGCCCCTCGATGAAGCCGACCACTTCGTCCAGCACGCTGGCGTCGCCGGTGACCTCCAGGTAGCGGCATGCACCCTGGGGCAGCCACAGATAGTCGTCCGAGCAGCGGGTGCGCACGCCGCGACCCTGCGGCGGGTGCCACCAGTGCATCACATCGCCTTCGGTGAACTGGTGTGCCGCGCAGAGCAGCAGGTGTTCGCGGGTCAGGTCCGGGCGCGCGTGCACGAGGGCGAGCGCGTCCTGCAGCTGGTCGCGGAAGCCGAACGCGCCGCCGGACTGATAGTAGCCACTGCGTGCCAGGTAGCGGCAGCCCAGGGTCTGGTAGACCAGCCAGCCATTGGCCAGTGCGTCGAACGCCGGGTCCGGCGTGCGTACCTGCACCGTGGCCAGTACGTTGCGCCAGTGGATGCGCACGGCGTCCAGCGCATCGATGGCTTCCTGGTTGCCCTGGCGGCTTCGTGCCAACGCCAGCGTTTCCTCGCGGTCGCGCCCGGCGCCAAGGCGGAACGTGGTTTCACTGCGGTCGCCCGGCGCCAGCTCCAGCGGCACCTGGATCGCCGCGCAGGGATCCATGCCCGCACCGGCCCGTGCATCCAGACGCTCGCGGCGCAACGCGGCCGGTGCATGCAGGCCGCCGTTGCGGCCGATAAACTCCAGGCGGTCACAGGTCCAGCCGCAGCCCTCGGCATCGGTGTCGAAGAAGGCCATCCGGCCGCCGAACTCGGTGCTGTAGCTGTTGCGCGCCAGCAGCGCCCCGGTCTGCAGATCGCGTTCGGTGACCACGTGCATGCGCGACTTCGGGCGCAGGTCACCCATGACCCACTCCACGTAGCCGATGGCCGACAGCCGCCGTGGCCGGCCCGAGAGGTTGTGCAACCGCAGGACCGAGAACTTCAGTGGCGCGGTGACATCGACGAAGACCCACAACTCGCTGGCGATACCGTCTTCGATGTGCTCGTAGACCGTGTAGCCGAAGCCGTGGCGGGTACGGTACGCACCGGTGCCCCGGCAGGGCAGCGGCATCGGCGACCAGACACGGCCGGTTTCCTCATCGCGCACGTAGAAGGCTTCGCCGCCGGTATCGGACACCGGATCATTGAGCCAGGGCGTCAAGCGGAATTCGTGTGCGTTTTCGAACCAGGTATAGCCCGGTGCACTCTCGCTGACGACCGTGCCCAGACGGGCGTTCGCGATCACGTTCGCCCAGGGCGCCGGCGTCGGGGCGCCTTCGCGCACCACCACCACGTATTCGCGGCCGTCCTCGCTGAAACTGCCGGTGCCGTTGTCGAATCGGCCGGCGCCGCGGTACGGAAGGAACGGCCACGGGTCGTCCACCTCTTCGTCGTGCTCAACGCCCGGGGGCAGTCCGGGTTCGGGTCCCGGGTCGGCGATGACGGGCAGCCCGGGCGTCGCGTCCATCGCCWGGGCCAGCTCCTGCTGCTCCGCCTGCGGCACCAGAGCCGGAATCCGTCGCACAGGCAGCGGTTGGCGCCCCACCTGCGCCGCCAGCGTGCCGTCCTCGTCGCTGAGCACCACCCGTGCCACCGCCTGCAGCAGAACGCGGTCCTCGTGGCTCATGTTCTGCACCGGCCGCACGAAAATGCCGCCGGGGCGATCTAGCAGGCCCGTCTCCGAACTGGCGGCCACCATCCCCAGGATCTGGTCCTGCAGTTCCTGCCGATAGCCGGCCTTGCTGTCGTTCCAGATCACCAGGTCGGTGTTGAGTCCCTTCTGGCGCCAATACGCGTGCGCCTGCACCAGCTGCCTGACCAGTTCCACGTTCTCCGCGTCGGTGACCTTGAGCAGGACGATGGGCAGGTCGCCCGAGATGGCATGGCCCCACAGCCCGGATTGCCCTCGCTGGTTCTGCTGCAGGACGGCGTCGCCCGCTCGCAGCAGCGGATTGGCATACAGCACGTGGCTGGCCAGGCGCTCGTAGAGCGAGGCCTCGGCCTGGCTGGCATTGATCTGCCGGCGCACCACCTGGCTGTGTGTCCAGGACAGGTCGAAGACACGGTCCGCCAGGCGGCGATCACGGTACTTGTCGACCATGGCCTCGCAACCGACGCGGTCGGCGCCGATGCCATACACCATGTCCAGCTGCACGGTCTGCTCGGGCTCCAGCACCACCCGCACGCGGATGGCCACGATCGGGTCGAGCACCGAGCCGTCCGTGCCCGAGAGCTCGGTGTCGGTGGTCAACGCCTGCGGCGTCCGCGGCGTGTTGCCACGGCCCAGGAAGCGCGCACGGTCGGTTTCGTAGGAGATCGACGCGACCTCGGCGTCATGCACCGCGACCAGATGGAACATCCACGGTGGGACTTCGTCGTGCGAACGGGGCCGGCGCGTGCAGAGCACGGCTTGCTTGGCGGCCAGGATCTCGCTCTGCACGAAGAGGTTGCTGAAGGCCGGATGCGCGTCGTCCGACGCTGCGGGCGCCAGCACCACTTCGGCATAGGTGGTGATCTCCACCGTGCGCTGGCGACGGCCGCGGTTGGTCAGGCGCAGGCGCCTGAGCTCGATGTCGTCCTCGGCGGAGATGGCGACCTGCAGATGGCTCTCGCAGCCGCGGCGCGCGCCGCGGAACTCTGCCTTGGCGTCGGAGAAGATCGCCTCGTAATGGTCCAGCGCCACGCAGGTGGGCTGGTAGGCGGCGGACCAGAACTCGCCGTTGTCCACGTCGCGCAGGTAGCAGAACGTGCCCCAGGCGTCGGTGGTGCCGTCTTCGCGCCAGCGAGTGAGCGACAGGTCGCCGTGGCGGCTGTAGCCGCCGCCGGCATGGGTCAGCATGCTGTGGTAGCGCCCGTTGGAGAGCAGCTGCACTTCCGGGCGCGGGCCCGCCGGGTCGCGCAGGACGCGCAGGGAGGTCTCGTGCTCGGCCATGGCCGAATGCTCGCCCAGCGCTTCGACCTCATGCGGATGGAATACGCCGATGCGCGGGATGCGTTCCTGCAGCAGCAGCAAGGTGGCCTGGAACTCGGTATCGGCAACAAAACGGCGCTGCATCGGCTGGTCGCGCAACAGGTAATCCAGCGACAGCAGGCCCATGCCCTGGTGGTGGGCCATGAACGAACGCAACAGAACGTGATCCTGTCCCGGCGGTACCCGGGCGGGGGTGTAGTCGATCGCTTCGTACATGCCAAAGCGCCCGGAGAACCCCAACCCTTCGAGGGCCTGGAGGTTCTGGCACGCCGCCTCCGGTGCCACCATCAGCGCCATCATGCTGGCATAGGGGGCAATGACCCGATCCTGGCCGAGGCCGCGCTTGAGACCCAATCCGGGCACACCGAACGCGCGGTACTGGTAGTTCAGGCGGGCATCGACGGCGTTATAGCCGGACTCGGACACGCCCCACGGCAGGTTCAAGGTGCGGCCGTAGACGATCTGCGCCTCGACCGCATGTCGCGCGGTCTGGTCGAGCAGCGTATCGGGATAGCTGGGCATCACCAGCTGCGGCATGAGGTACTCGAACATCGAGCCACTCCATGACAACAACGTCGGCGTGCCGTTGACCTCGGTGAGCATCCGGCCAAGCGCGAACCAGCTCTCCTGTGACAACTGGCCCTGGGCGATGGCGACGAAGGCGCACAGCCGCGCTTCGGACGCCAGCAGATCGTAGAAGCTGTTGTCGAGGCGATGGTCGTCGACGTTGTAGCCGATCGAGAGCAGGTTGCGGGTACGGTAGAACAGGAACCCGTACTCCATCAGCGAGAACTGCCCGGCGCGGTGCGCCAGCGCCTGCAGCTGCTCGATGCGCGCGCGCGCGTCCGCACCGGCGGAGCCGGGCAGGGCGGACAATTGGCGCAGGCTCGGTACTGGCGCCTCGTCGTCCGCGCCGGCATCGGCAGGGAGGTCGGCAAGTGTCGCGTGGGCGGCATGGCATTCGGCAGCGAACAGGGCGGGCCAGTGCAGCGCACCTTCCTCGGACGACTCCGGTGCCGGCCAGTGCGCCAGCATGGCGTCGGCCAGACCGGCCAGCTCCTGCAACCGGGCGAGCAGCTGCGTCGTCCCACGCGGGTGGTCGGTACGCGTTGCCGCCAGGCGCTGGCGAAGGTGGTTGAGCGCCTCGCTCAGTACTGCGTCAGCGGGGCGATGGCGCTGCCGTTCCTCTTCCAGTACGCCGAGCGTATCGGCCAGGCCATCGAAGGTGTGTGGCGCCAGCACCGGCGCGTCCACCAGCGCGAGCAGGCCTTGGCGCAGCGTCAGCAGGTGGCCCGCCAGGTTGCCGCTGTCCACGGTGGAGACGTAGCGCGGCTGCAGCGGCGCCAGGGTTTCGGTGTCGTACCAGTTCAGGAAGTGGCCGCGATGGCGCGGCAGCTGGTCCAGCGTATCGAAGGTGAGGGCGGTGCGTTCCGCGACCGCGCCCAGCTGGAGCCAGCCGAAATCCCACGCGGACAGATTGGCCAGCAGGGACAGGCCGATGTTGGTCGGCGAGGTGCGCCGCGCCACCACCAGCGTCGGGTGCTCCTGGATGTTGTCCGGCGGCAGCCAATGATCCTGCTCGCGCACCCACGCCTGGAAGAACGACCAGGTGCGCCGCGCCAGCCGGCCCAGGAACGCCCGCTGGGTCACCGACAGCTCGGCCACGCTTGCGGCCGGCGGCCGGCCCAGCCACGCCATCAACGCGGGCGCGAAGGTCCACGCCAACAGCAGGGGCAGGGCGACAGGCAGTGCCTGCGGAGCCACGCTGGCCACGACCGCTGCCAGCGCAACCGCCAGCACCGACGCGGGCGCCATCACCCGCCATTCCGCGCCGCGGTCGCTGCCGAGGCGGCGCTCGACTTCGCTGGAGGGGTTCCATTGCAGCAGATGGCGGCGGGTGACGGTCATGCGCCAGAGCGTGCGCAGCACCGCGCCACCGGCCAGCAACGCTTCGTAGGGCAGACACGCGACCTGGGTGGCCGCGCGCAGCAACGACTGCAGCGTGCCGCGCCCGACCATGATGTAGTGCGCTTCCAGCGGGGTGTCGTCCGGAACGCTCAGCGCATCGCGCAGCATGCCGATCAGCGGCGGCGCGAACCACAGGGCCAGCACCCATGCCGTCCACGCAGCCGGGCTTTCGGCATACAGCCAACCCGCCACCAGCAAGGCCAAGGCTGCGATCGGCACCAGGCTCCGGCGCAGGTTGTCCAGCAACTTGCCGCGCGACAGCAGGCTGAGGGGGTTGCGTTCCCACCCCGATCCCGGGCGCGGTGTCCACGGCATCAACCAGGGTAACAGCTGCCAGTCGCCGCGGATCCAGCGCGCACGGCGCTTGGCGTCGGCGGCGTAGCGTTCGGGATAGTCCTCGTACAGGCGCACATCGCTGACCAGGCCGGCGCGTGCATAGCAGCCTTCCAGCAGGTCGTGGCTGAGGATGCGGTTCTCGGGCAGGCGGCCCTCGAGCGCATGCTCGAACGCTTCGACGTCATAGATGCCCTTGCCCACGAACGAGCCTTCGTCGAACAGGTCCTGGTAGACATCCGAGACCATGCGCGAGTACGGATCGATGCCGGGCTCGCTGCCGAACATCCGGGCAAACCGCGAGGTGCGGCGCGTGCCCAGACTGGTACCGACGCTGGGCTGCAGGATGCCGTAGCCCTCCACCACGCGTTGCAGCGCCGGATCGAAGCGCGGGCGGTTGAGCGGGTGCGCCAAGGTGGCGACGAAGGCGCGTGCGGCATCCCGCGGAAGCTGCGTGTCCGAATCCAGGGTGATGACGTAGCGGACGCCGACCAAGGCAGCCGTGTCACCGACGGTGCGCATGAACGCGGCCGCATCGCCCTGACGGAGCAGGGCGTTGAGCGCTGCAAGCTTGCCGCGCTTGCGCTCGTGTCCCATCCACACCCCTTCGCCCGGGTTCCATTGCCTGGCGCGGTGCAGCAGGTAGAAGCGATCGCCGCGCTCGGCCGCATAGCGACTGTTCAATTCCTCGATCCGCTCCACGGCATGCGCAAGCAGGGTGTCGTCMGTCGGTGTCTCGGCGGCCGCGGCGTCTAGGAAGTCTGTCAGCAGCACGAAGCGCAGCTGAGGATCGCGGTTGGCCAGGAAGCGGACCTCCAGCGCCTCGGTCRGGACATCGATGCCGTCGATACTGGACAGCATCGAGGGGACCGCGACCACGGTGGAGCAGGCGGCCGGGATCCCTTCGCTGAAATCGAGCTTGGGCAGGGGCCGGGGCGTGACCAGTACCGTCGCCGTCCAGTTCACCAGGACGATGCCCAGCTCGCTGAACACCAGCAGCCCGAACAGCGCGGCCAGCCAGACGGGTACCGCGCCACTGCCCGATGCCAGCAGGCCAGCGGTGGCCACCACCGCCAGCAGGGCAATCGGCAGCAGGTATTGGGCAAGTGGCACGCGGTGCGCCAGCCGCCGTGCCTTGCGGTGGCGCGGTGCCGCCTCGGCCACCGCGTCCACGGTGGTGTTCACGCCTTCGCCGACGAGCCAATAGCCTACGTGCGTACGTGGCCCATCGAGCGGCTCAGCTGCTCGTGCCAGGTCCAGCGCGATGGTCGCAACGCGCTCTTCGGCGACGCGGCTACCGCGCGCAATCTTCTCTACGACATGGCGATAGGCGTCGCGGGTGCCGAAATCCATCTGCGGATAGACGGCCATCGGGTCTTCCCGCAGCCGCTGCTCGACCACACTCATGTCTTCGACAAAGGTGCGCCAATCCATGGTGGAGAGGAAGCGCWGGCTGCCGATGCTGTTGCCGATGGAGACCTGGTCGGCCGCCTGCTGCTGGCCCTCGGCGGCGACCAGTTCATCGATGCGCTGCCCAGCCGCGGCGGCCCACTGTTCCAGCCAGGCGATGGGCATGGCCCAAGCACCGCCGCGCCCCTGCAGCGACCGGGTCAGCTCAGCGATGAACGCGCCGGTCAAGGGCGGCTCGGAGCGTGCCATGTCGGCCACCACGAGGACGACATCGGTCGGGGTATCGGACGCCGCGCGATTGAGGCTGTCCGCCCATTGGGCAGCCAGGCCACGGTCCGTCCCGTCGCGCATCACCCGCGCCGCCATGCGCCGCAGATTCTCCAGCAGGGCCAGGCGCAGCATGATCGGAACGGCCCACAGTTCGCCCAGGCTCAGCGGCGCGAGCGACTGGTACGAGGCGATGAAGCGGCCCAGCGTATCGCCGTCAATGCGGCCATCGCCATGCGCGATGGCCTGCATCGACAGCTCATACACCCGCGGCAACCCGGCCGAGGGGCCGGCGACAAGGGAAGGCAACTGCCGGCTGTAGCCGCGCGGCAGGTGACGTCGCGCGGTCTGGATCTGTTCTTCGATCAGGTAGTAGTTGTCGAGCAGCCATTCCCCGGCCGGGGTCAYCGGCCGCTGTTCGCGTACTACGTTGCTGAGCAGCGTGTTGGCGTCTTCCAGGACACGCTCGTTGGCTTGCAGGCGATCGAGCAGGCGCTCTGCGCCCGGTCGCATCCGCACCCGATGCTGGCGCGCAAGGGCGCGGCCGTAGACCTCCATCTGTTCAACGCTGTACAGCGCGGCGCGCAGGGGGCCCTCGGTGGCCTCGATGGCCGGTGCCGAGGCCTGGCGCTCACGCCAGCGCCAACGGACAAGACGACGCAGGCGGAGCCAACGACCAAAAAGACGGCGAAAGTGGGGCATGGTTTACCGAGGGGGGCAGGTCGCGGCCTTCATAGTTGCATTCGGGGCGGCGTGGTAGTTGTGAAGGTCGCGAGCGCGAGCGGCCCGGATGGTCACAACGCAACCTCAGGCGGTCGGGACAGTGCCGCCGTCGATCGTGTACTCCGATCCGGAGATGGACGCCGCCCGCGGCGAGACCAGGAATGCAATCAGATCGGCCACCTCGGCTGGCTTGGCCGGGAGCCCCAGCGGAATGCCGCCCAGCCCCTGCATGACCTGCTGTTTGGCGCCCTCATAATCTGTGCCTGCATTGGACGCAATCCGCCCGACGAATGCGATCGCAGCGTCTGTCTCGATCCAGCCCGGCGACACGCGGACCACGCGCCCCCCCTTGGGGGTGACTTCCTTGGAGAGGGCCTTGCTGTGGGTGGACAACGCCGCCTTCGCTGCGGCATAGGCAATCGTGGCGTCATGCAGCGGCAGTAGCCGCTGGATCGACGTCACATGCAGACGTGCCTCAGCCGCTCGCCGCTGAAGGGTGGTCGGGCGACGTATGGGTATCGAACGGTCGGGCTGCGAGTATTATCGCGAGACGGCACACGTAGACAGGCTGACCACAAGCCTCCCAAGTCTCATTGAATCCCATCTCGAGGCCGCCTCATGGCGCTTGAAGCAGACACGCCGGATCATCATCGGCAGCGTTCGGACTACATCAAGGGCATCATTCATCGCCAGCCGCCCAAGCCTTCGCCTGTTTCGCAGGTGGACGGCACGCCTAGGACTATCGTTCAGTTTTGGCACGACTTCCAGAACCTGCCGCCCGACGTACTTCAGTGCATTGAATCTTGGATTTATTGGCAAAAAGCAGGCTATGCCCACCGACTGTTCGATGCGGATGGAGCTGCTGCTTACATTGAAAAGCATCTCAGCCCGTTGCACCTTTCAGCTTACAGGCGCTGTTACCATCCTGCGATGCAGGCTGATTATTTCCGATTGTGCTTCCTGCACGTTGAGGGAGGGCTGTACGTGGACGCAGACGATGTCTGCATAGCCGGGGACATTAGCCCGTTGTTTAAAGGTCACGGACTTAAAGTTCAGCCGCTTTGCTATGACATTGATTMGGATACGATGGTTCAAGCCTGTGACTTCATGTCGCCGTCAGCGAAGGCGGGCAACTGGATCTTCTATCTGAATAATAATCCATTGTCAGCTCAATCGGGCGACCTGGTTATTGAGGGCGCACTTGAAAGAGCCACTCAATGCCTCGTGGAAGCTGTGCAGGGCGAACTGCCGGAAATCCAGGCGACCACCGGTCCAGGTAATTTGTCCAGGGTAATCTTCCAGATGGGCGTCGCGGGTGAGTTAGACAACGCGATCGTAGTTCTTAAAGACTGGAGCGAATTTGCTGTATCGAAGTGGCCGCTAAGCTACCGCAACGATGATCGCAATTGGCGCAACTCCAACCAACGGGTCTTCGAGAGGCCTGGAGATGAAAACGTATGAACCTATTTCCGCGGTTGGGCGGCCTCCAAAGAGTATTGAACACCCTCCGCATGCGAGCTCGGGTCCTACTTCCTCGTCAATTGTGTCGAGCCTTCAGCCGAGGCGGGAAGTCTGACTGCCTGGCGATCAGCCAGATCTATGTCATCAATCTAGATCGCCAGCCAGAGCGGCTGGTGGCCGTTCAGCAAGAGCTGCGTCGTATCTCGGACGCGTCAGGTAGCCCCTTGCTCGATCTTCTCGTTCGGCATTCGGCTTGCGACGGCATGGCCTACACTACCAGCAGCCTTCAAACACCCGATGTGGATATCCATTACACCTTGGCCGACCAGCTTTCCGTCGAGCCACAGCCTTTGACGCTACCGGCCGCGTTTAAGCTKGATGAGCCGATCCGAATGAGCGACGCCGAGATCGCGGTCGCAAGATCGCATATCGCTGTATGGAAGAAGATCGCGGCATCCGCCGGTGGATATGCGCTTGTGTTAGAGGATGATGTCCTATTCGACAGGGGCTTTGGTACGCTCGTCGATGCTGCTTGGGCAGAGTTGCATGCCAGCAGTAGTTCGGAGCCTGCATTTGATGTTCTGTATCTCTCTTATAAGGAGGTCCGATACGGCGCCCCTAAGGCTCCGATTTCACCAAACGTCTTCCGGCCCGAGCGTGGTCTTTGGTATCTATCAGGGTACGTTCTCTCCGCGCGCGGAGCACAGCGCCTTCTCGATCTCGGGCCTTGCCGAGGCCCGGTAGACCTTTGGATCAACCAGAAGTTTGGCGAGATGGATGTTCGCGCCGTTCGACGATCGGTCATTAGCCAGCGCTGTGATCTCGAATCGACCAACTCCTACTCGATTCTTCCTGCATTGGGCCGAATTGGCATTCTGAATGACACGACTCCTGGCGTGTTTCATCGCCGCCCCACTGAAACACCAGTATTTGCCTTCGGCTCTCCTGGATCCGGCTTGTCGTCACTCGCGATGGCTCTGTCCATGCTCGGCTATCGCTGCTGTAGCGACTTGGAGGACTTGCCTGCAGCGGAAATGTCCGCGCTTCTTGCTGGGCGCCGTGAGGCCGTGTTCAATGCATATGTAAATATTGCCTCGCTTTCAGGCCACGCCGACCTGCTCAGACGGATTTACCCGTGCGCCAGAATTATTGTTATGGGAGATATAGAGACGCGCGA
>NZ_JBFULB010000118.1:0-11428 GCF_056400545.1 Stenotrophomonas sp. P5_A8
CTCCGGCACTCCGGCACTCCGGCACTCCGGCAAGCATCGGGTGGAACAGCCCCCTTGAGTCAAGGGGGCGCGCCGCCTGGCGCGGGGATCTGGAGGCATGGTCCACGGGGGCCCACGATCTGCTCCGCAGATCGTGGGGAGCCTTCGCGAACGCGAAGACTCACCCCGCGACGGGGTAGGCCTCGTCCAGCGCTGCTTCCAGCGCATCCAGGTCCGGCAGCAGCGCGCTCTGCTCGCCGAGCAGCACGCGCATGTGCACGCCCTGCGGCAGGGTTTCCTCGGAAGCGTCGGCCAGCAGGCCGTCGCGCGGGACCGCGATCAACTGCGGGAAGGTCTGGGTCAGCAGGGCGAAGTACGGGCGCTTGGCGTTGCCACCCAGTGCCTTGAGCACCACCACCTTGTTGTTGCTGGTCACCAGCTCATCGCCCAGCCCGGACAGCCGGGCGAACGACAGCAGGGGCACGTCCCAGCCATGCCAGGCGATCTGCCCGACCAGCCAGGCCGGCGCATCGGGCACGGTCTGCACGGCGACTTTGGACATCATTTCGGCCACGGTGGCATTGGGCAGCAGCACGCGTTCGTGCCCGGCCTGGATCAATACCCCGCGGATTTCGTCGTTGCTGGCGTAACTCATGGCGTGATTCCTGGAAGGGGGCGCGGCGATTACTCGCGTACGCCCCAACGTTCGACGATGCTATGGGCCAGCTGCGGCGGCTCGCCGGCATGCATGCCGGCGGCGACCACGGCGTTGGCGGCGGTGGGGTCGTAGCAGCCTTCACCGACCTGCCCGGCCACCCAGGCGCCTTCTCCGGCCAGCGCCAGCACCGCATCCACGTGGCTGGCATCGGCGCCGCTGAGCAGCACCACGGCGCTGTCGGCCGGCGGCAGCGTGCCGACCTGGACACCCTGCGCATCGGCGCTGAAATACAGCCCGCGATCGCGAACGGCCAGGCCCACGTCATCGGGCAGGATGTAGGCGTTGCCGGCCTGCACCGGCTGTTCCGCTTCGGCCAACACCACCGGCAACGCCGAGACGCGCGCCATCTGCTTGACCAGGTTGCCGTAACGGCCCCCGTCCAGGCGCATATGCACCAGCACCGGCGTGGCCAACCCGGCCGGCAGCGTGGCCAGCAGGCGACGCAGCGCGTCCGGCCCGCCGATGCCGGCCAGCACCAGCACGGCACCGGCGGCGGCGCCGTCGGCGGGGCGCTCGGCCTCCAGTTCCACCAGCGACAGCCGCGCGATGTCGAAATCGGTCGGCGGCGCTGCGGCGCCGGCGGGTGCCGACGGCGGCGGTGCGATCGCCTCGACCGCATCATCATCCACCAGCGACCAGCTGCTGTGATCGCCCAGGGGTACGCGCGGCGGCGCAGCCGGCGGGGCGGACACGGGAACCGGCGGCGGCGCGGACGGCGCGGACGACGCCGGCTGCAGCGCGGCCAGCGCCTCTTCCAGCGACATCGGCTCGCTCATCGTATCCGGCGCCTGGTACAGGCCATCGGCCGGCACGTCGCCGGCGGCGTCGAAGGCCTCGCGCACATGGAAGTCCAACGGGGCATCGGCATGCAGCTGTGCCGGCGTGGTCGGCAGGCCCGGCTCGGGCTGCAGCAGGCCGTCCTGTTCCGAACCCGGCGGCAATACGTCGTGGTGGCCATGCAGCTTGGCCACCAGGTGCCGCGCCCAACGCTGGGCTTCCCAGCCATCGCGGCGTGCGGCCAGTTCGGCTTCGTCGAAAATCAGGGTCAGCGACGGCGAGCCCAGTACCGGGTCCAGCCGTTCAAGCGCGTCTTCGATCGCCGGCTCCAGCGCGATCAGCACCGCACCCGGCGCGGCGTCACGCAGCGCCTGCAGCTCCAGCGTGTTGGGATCTTCCTCCAGCACCAGGGTGGCGCCGGCCTGAGCCAGCGCCTCACGCAGGCGCTCACGGGCAGGACCGACCCGCGCCAGCAGCGCTACCGACAACAGCGAAGGCAGGTCATTCGCGGACACGGGCGATCCCCAGCAGGTCGTACACGTTTCGCATCAGGTCCAATTCCTGGTAAGGCTTGCCCAGGTAACGCTGGACACCGATTTCGAAGGCGCGCTGACGGTGCTTGTCGCCGCTGCGCGAGGTGATCATCACGATCGGCACGTCCTTGTAGCGGGGATCGGCACGCATCGCGGTGGCCAGTTCATAGCCATCCATACGCGGCATTTCGATATCCAGCAGCATCAGGTCGGGCACACGTTCTTCCAGCCGCTCCAGCGCTTCCACGCCATCGCGGGCGACGGCCACTTCGAAGTTGTGGCGTTCCAGGATGCGCCCGGTGACCTTGCGCATGGTCAGCGAATCGTCGACCACCATCACCAGCGGCACGTCGCGGTCGCTGACCTGGGTGGTCGGGGCGATCGGCTTGTGCGGATTGGCCTGGAAGCGGCGCACCAGCGGGGCAACGTCCAGGATGACCACGACCCGGCCATCGCCGGTGATGGTCGCCCCGTAGATACCCGGCACCGAGGCGATCTGAAGGCCGACCGGCTTGACCACGATTTCGCGGTTGCCCAGCACCTGGTCGATGGCCACGGCCGCGCGCAGTTCACCGGCGCGGACCAGCAGCAGCGGCACCTGGGCCTGGCCTTCGGCGCGGGCCTGGCCCTGGCCGATCAGCGTGCCCAGATCGTGCAGGGCGAAGGCTTCGCCACCGTAGTGGTAGCTGCCGTCGATGGTCTCGAAGCGCTCGCGCGAGATCCGGCCGATGCCGCTGACCGAGGCCACCGGCACGGCGAAGGTGGTCTCGCCGATCTGCACGAACACCGCCTGGGTGACCGCCAGCGTCTGCGGCAGGCGCAGGGTGAAGGTGACGCCCTGGCCGCGCACCGAGTGGATGTCCACCGAGCCGCCAAGCTGGCGCACTTCGTTGTGCACCACGTCCATGCCCACGCCACGGCCCGCCAGCTGGCTGACCTGCTCGGCCGTGCTGAAACCGGGCGAGAAGATCATCGCGTCCAGTTCGGCATCGCCGAGCACGGCGTCGGCCTCGATCAGGCCACGCTGTTCGGCGCGGCGACGGATCGCCTCGCGGTCCAGCCCGGCGCCGTCATCGGCCACTTCCAGCACGATTTCCGAGCCTTCGCGGCGCAGGCGGATGGCGATCTCGCCTTCCTCCGGCTTGCCGGCGGCGCGACGCTGGTCCGGGGTTTCCAGACCATGCGCGACCGAGTTGCGCAGCATGTGTTCCAGCGGCGCGACCATGCGGTCGAGCACGTTGCGGTCCAGTTCGCCGTGGGTTCCATCCAGGGTGACGTGGACCTGCTTGCCGGTGTCCTGGCCGGCCTGGCGGACCACCCGACGCAGGCGCGGCACCAGCCCGTCGAACGGCACCATGCGCGCCCGCATCAGGCCATCCTGCAGTTCCGAGCTGACCCGCGACTGCTGTTGCAGCAGCACGTCGTACTGGCGCGACAGGTCGTCCAGCACGCCCTGCAGGCCGCCCAGATCGGCCGCCGACTCGTTCAGCGCGCGGCTGAGCTGCTGCAGCGTGGAGAAACGGTCCAGTTCGAGCGGATCGAACTTGTGGTCGGCCTGGTCCTGCTCGCGCTGGTAGCGGGCGACGATCTGCGCCTCGGTTTCCAGGTCCAGGCGGCGCAGCTGGTCGCGCAGACGCGCATTGGTGCGGTCCAGTTCGCCCATCGCACCGCGGAAGGCACCGAGCTGCTGTTCCAGTCGCGAGCGGTAGATCGCCACTTCACCGGCGTGGTTGACCAGACGGTCGAGCAGGTCGGCGCGCACGCGCACCTGCTCCTGCTGCGGACGGGCCAGCATGTCGTCTTCGCTGCTGGCCTCCAACGGCAACGGCGCGGACAGCGGGGCCTCGGCGACGGCCGTGTCGACCTCCACCGGGGCGGCATCGGGTGCATCGACGGCGCTGTCGGCCGCGACCGGCTCAACCCGGCCCAAGGTGCGCTGTTCGAAGGCGCCGATCAGGTCCTCGGGCATCGCCACGCTGCGGTGCTGGCCGGTGCGGGTCAGCATCTGGTGCAGGCGATCGAAGCCACGTTCCAGCAGGTGCACATCGCTGCGGTCGATGTCGGTGCGGTTGGACGCAACGGCTTCCAGCAACGATTCGATGCCGTGGCCGAGGTCGCCGATCGGGTTGATCCCGGCCATGCGCGCGCCACCCTTGAGGGTGTGCAGGTCGCGCTGCAGGCCGGCGATGACGTCACGGTCGTTCGGCGCGGCGCGCAGTTCGCTGATCAGGCCATCGCAATGGTCGAGCAGGTCCTTGCCTTCTTCCACGAAGATGTCGACCAGCTCCTCGTCCAGAACGCTGAAGTCCAGTGGCTCGGTGCTGTCTTCTTCGACGCTTTCTTCAGCGTCGAGGCCGACCGCGTCGTTGGCAGCCGACGTGCCGCTCGTGCTCGTGCCGGCCGCGATCGAGGCCAGGGCTGCGGTTCCGGCCGCCGCGACCACGGGCGCGTCTTCCAGTTCGAAGAACGGCGTGGGCGCGGCGGTCTCGGTGGCATCGGCATCCACCGCGTCTTCGGCGAAGGCATCGGCCTCGTCGTGCTGCTCCTGCATCTCATGGGTGGCATCCAGGCCGAGCACGCTGTCGGTGTCGTCCCGTGCCGTCGGCGCGTCGATGACGGTCAGGCCATCGTCCAGCACCTGCTGCTCGTCGACCAGCTCGCCGAACGCCGGGGTCGAGGGCAGCGCGTCTTCCAATGCCTCGCGTTCTTCTTCGGTGGCAGTGTCGACATCGCGCTCGGAGAAAGCGGGGATTTCCGCCTGCTCTTCCGCGACAGCGTCAACACCAGCGGTACCGGTGTCTGCGTTGACAGCCTCGACCTCGGCCGCCTCGACCAGTGGTTCGTCTGCGATTTCGGCGTCGGCGTCGGCGTCGGCTTCGGCTTCGACGTCGGTGCCGAGTTCGGCGTCGACAGTCTGCGCGTCATCGCCGGCCACTTCCGCCATCGGCGCATCCACCACGGGCGCGTCGGCGGCCGGGGTGACATCCAGATCGACGTAGCGCGACAGGTCCTCGGCGCCGGTCAGTTCGACCGCGTCCAGTCCGTCGTGCACGACCTGTGCGGCGCCCGCATCGTCCGGCTGCGGGCCATCGGCAGGCGGCGCGGCATCGTCCGCGCTCACCGCGGCGGGCGTCGTCGGCAGCTCGGCGTCGAAGTACGCCGACAGGTCATCGCTCGCGGTGAGTTCGCCGAACGCCAGGGCATCGGCCTCCGGCACATGCGCTTCCACGCCACCGGCCTGGCCTGCGTCCTCGGCGTCGATCGACGCCAGGTCGACCACCGACAGTGCGTCGGCCTCCAGCTCGGCCTGCTGCAGTTGCGCATCGGCACTGTCATCCCGCCCGGCGTAGCCGCCCTGCCCGTCTGCCTGCGGCAGCGTGGACAGCGCGTCCTGCCCAGGCGCGGCGACGGCGACGTCGTCTGCGGCGAAGGCCTGCGCGGCATCCTCCTGTTCCAGGGCGTCCAGCGCGTCCTGCTCGAACGCCAGCTCGTCGTCGGCGACCAGCGCCGGCCAGCGTGCCTCGGGCAGCGTGTCGGCCAACGCCTGCAGGCGCGCGGCCAGCGCGGTCTGCACCGGAATGCGCGGCGCCTCGGCCTGCAGCGCGGTCATGGTGGTGCGGATCGCCTCGGCGGTGGCCGACAGCGCGTCCACGCCTTCGGCATCCGGGGTGGCATCGGCAGCCAGCGAGCGCTTGATGTAGCTCTCGGCAACGCCGGTGACCGCGGTGATTTCCGGCACGTCGGTCATCGCGAACGCACCGTTCATGGTGTGCACCGCGCGCAGCAGGGTGTCGGTCACCGGCTGCGGGGCCACGCTGGCCTCGCGCAGCCAGGCCTGCAAGGTCGCCTGGTGGGTGTCCACTTCGGCTTCAAGGATTTCGCGCAGGACTTCATCGATGTTGGCCGGCGTGCCGGTCGCCTCGACCGCCTGCACCGGTGCCTGGACAGCAGGCTCGATGGTCTCAACGGTTTCAACCAGTGCCGCCACGACCGGGGTCGCACGCTGCAGCGGTACATGGAAGGTCTCTTCGCCGGCAGCAACGCGGTCGGCGATGGCCTGCATGGCCTGCAGGTCGGCGGTCACCCGGCCTTCGCCACGCAGCGCGGCGTTGAGCTGCGGCAGCACGTCGTAGGCCTGCCCGACCATCGCCACCACGGCCGGCGTCGCCGGACGGGTGCCGTCGAGCACGCGGTTGAGCATGCCCTCGATCTTCCAGCTGAATTCGCCCAAGGTGCGTGCACCAACCAGGCGGCCGCTGCCCTTGAGGGTATGGAACACGCGACGGATCGGACGCAGCCGGTCCATGTTGTCCGGCGCAGCGCGCCAGACCGGCAGCAGATTGCCGAGGTTGACCAGTTCCTCGTCGAACTCTTCGATGAAGACCTCGCGGATGTCCTGGTCGATGTTCTCGCCGTCGTCCTCGAAGCCGGCCTCGATGCTGTCGGCATCGTCGACTGCAGCACTTTCCGCGACCGCAGGCGAGGCGGCAGGCGCGGCCTGCGGCTCGGTGCTGAACTGCGATGCAGCAGCGTCGAGCTCGGCCAGGAAGCGCGCCGATTCGTCGTCCAGTTCGATCTTGCTGATCACCGCAGCATGCACGCCGGTGCTGCTGTGGGTGATGAGCGGCGTCTGATCGTGCGCATCGGCGCTGTCAGCTGCGTTGGCGTCGGCATCGGCGTCGAACGCAGGCACGCTCGCGTCAGTGGCGTCAGTGGCTTCGAAGGCCTCGATGACCTCATCGGCGTCTGCGACTTCTGCGATTTCTCCAGCTTCTGCAGCTTCTGCTTCCGCGGCGTCTGCGACATCCGCAGCAGCTGCGGCGTTTCCGACGTCCAGCGCCGGCTCTGCCGTGCCTGCGTCGAAGGTATCGACCTCGGCTTGCAGGAACGGCGGCAGGTGCTCAACGTCCAGGGCCGGCGCGGCGTCGACGAAGACGTCCTGCACCGGCGTGGCCGGGGCGTCATCGATCTGCAGCGACAGCACGCCATCGGCGTTGTGCAGCGGCGCGTCGAAGGTGAACGTGATCGGCTCGTCGCTGATCTCCAGCGCGTCGTGCTCGGCGGAGACCGGGTCGAAGCCGCCACTGAACGACAGCGGCGCGTGGCTGTCGGCCGGCTCCACCGCCTCGGACGGCGCGGCCTGGGCATGCAGCGCATCCAGCGCGTCGAGCGCGGCATGCATGGGCGGCTGGGTGTCCCAGCGGGTCGCGGTGGTGTCTTCGGCGAACACCGGGTCGAAGTGGACGAAGCTGGCGGCGTCATCGCGCGTGGCCGGGTCGGACAGCGTCCACTGCACCGCGTCCGGGACGCTGGCGGTGGAGGCGGCAAACACCAGGCCGGCGGCATCGCCCGCGTCTGCGGCGGGTGCCGGGGCGGACGCATCGGGCAGCGGGTCGAAGGTGAAATCCGGCAGCGACGGCGGCACGCTGCCCGGGGCAGGTGCGGACGCGGCCATGGCGGTGTCGATATGTTCCGGCGCCGGCGTTTCCCAGGGCGCCAGCTCGATCGCTTCCGGTGCCACCGGCAGCGCTTCGGCGCTGGCATCCGGGGCGGCGGCATGCGCATCGGGCAGCGGCCAGTAACGCAGGGTTTCCAGGCTGGTGCGGGTGATGTCCAGGATTTCGTCGCGGCCCGGGCGACGCTCGCGCAGCGCTTCCAGGTAGTACTCCAGGCTGGCCATGGCATCGGCCAGCGTATCCAGCTGGCGGCCACTGGGCACGCGCTGGCGGCCGATCAGTTCCACCGCGATGTACTGGCGTACGCCCTGCAGGTAGTCGGCCGGCGTGGCCAGGTCGAGCATGCGCAGCGCACCGGCGACCTCGCCAAGCAGGCGCGGTACTTCCTGCAGCTGCTGATGGTTCCAGTTGGTTTCGATGAAGGCGACGAAGTGTTCGCGTGCGGCGGCGAAGTTGGCGATCGCTTCATGCGCGAGCACTTCCACCGTGCGTCGGTTTTCCACCGCGCTCGGATCGTCTTCACCGCTGATGTTGGCACCCAGATGCGCGACCTGGTCATCCAGCGACGCGTCCACGTACAGCAGTGCGCCGGCGATATCCAGCAGCAGGCTCTCATCGATCTGCTGCTCGCCGTCGACCACCCCGCGCAGCGCATCGCGCTGCTGCACGACCACGCCACGGGCCACGCCCAGGCCCATCATGCCCAGGGTATCGGCGACCGCGCCGAGTTCGTTGACCTGGGTCTGCAGCTGTACCGGCTCGCCGCCGGTGCGCAGGTGCAGGTCCAGCGCGTCCTTGATCCGCAGGAGTTCTTCCTTGACCGCATTGCCGACGGTGTCGAGCAGCTCGCGGTTGCGGCCGCTGAGGCTGCCGCGCGCGTGGTCGAGTTCGGCCTCGGTGGCGCTGACGCTGTCCGGGGCGAAAGCGAACAGCACGCTTTCATTGATGCCCGGCGCAGCGCGCGCCGAACGGATGTCATTGAGCAGCGGCAGCAGCACGATCGGAATGTCGCGGTGGCCGTTCTGCAGGCGTTCCAGATAGTCGGGCAGCAGTACGCTGCCGCGCATCAGGGTCGCGCAGGCTTCGTCGCGGTCGGGCACCTCACCGGCACCGATCGCGTTGGCCAGCTGTTCCATCTCCTCGGCCACCATCGCCGGGGCATACAGCTCGACCATGCGCAGGGTGCCCTGCACCTGGTGCAGGTAGCCGGCGCAGAAGCGCATGCGGCTGCCGTCGGCAGGGTCCTCCACGTAGTACTCGACCTCATTGCGCACCTGGCGCAGGGTCTCATCCAGCTCCGGCTTGACCCAGCCCAGGGCGGCGTGGCTCATGGCATCGCGCAGCGTGCTCATGCCGGGACTCCCGGCAGGGTGGCGCGCGTGTCGTGCTTTGAATTCTCGCGATGCATCATCTGCTGATTCCTTCCCTCTCCGCCCTGCCCGCGGCTCACGCCGGCAGCTTGAAGTCGGCAACCGAGCGGCGCAGGTCGGCCGCCAGCTGTGCCAAATGGCCGATCGACTCGGCGGTCTGTCCCGCGCCCTGCGAGGTCTGGCCGGTAATCTGACGGATCACGCCCATGGTGCGGGTGATGTCCGACGCGGCCGACGACTGCTGCTGGGCGGCGATCGAGATGTTCTTGATGAGGTTGTTGAGCGCGTTGGACACGCGTTCGATTTCGGTCAGGGCCGTACCGGCGTCTTCGGCCAGGCGTGCACCGGACACCACCTCGGCGGTGGTCTGCTCCATCGAGCTGACCGCTTCGTTGGTATCGGCCTGAATGGCCTGGACCAGGCCTTCGATACGCCGGGTCGCGCCGGAGGTACGTTCTGCCAGTCGCTGCACTTCGTCGGCCACCACCGCAAAACCACGACCGGCTTCACCGGCCGAGGCCGCCTGCACCGCGGCGTTCAACGCCAGGATGTTGGTCTGTTCGGAAATGTCGTTGATCAGTTCCACGATCGAGCCGATTTCCTGCGAGGACTCGCCCAGGCGCTTGATGCGCTTGGAGGTCTCCTGGATCTGGTCGCGGATCTGGTCCATGCCCTGGATGGTCTCGCGGACCACGCCGGCGCCTTCGGCGGCGATCACCACCGAGCGCTGTGCCACGTCGGCCGATTCGGCCGAGTTGCGCGACACCTGTTCGATGCTCGACGCGATTTCGCCAATGCGGTCCGAGGCCGAGGTGATCTGGTTGGCCTGGTGGCCGGCCGCTTCGGCCAGCTGCATGGCCGTGGCCTGGGTTTCCTGGGTGGACAGCGCGACCTTGGCCGAGGTGTCGTTGATCGTGGTCACCAGGTGGCGCAGTTCGTCCACGGCGTAATTGATGGCGTCGGCGATCGCGCCGGTCATGTCCTCGGTCACCGAGGCCTTCACCGTCAGGTCGCCTTCACCCAGCGAGCTGATTTCGTCCAGCAGCCGCATGATGGCCTGCTGGTTGCGGCTGTTGAATTCCACCTGGGTCTGGTAACGCAGGTCCTGCTCGCGCGAGCGGCTGCGCACGGTGCTGCTGACGAAGCCGATGATGGCGATCAGCGACAGCGCGCCGGAGATCACGCCCAGCCAGAAGTTCGGGAACAGACGCGTATCCCGCACCGAGCCGAACGAGGAAAACGCTTCGAACAGCTTCTTGCTGTCATCCAGCATCCTGGTCGCGCCGCCGGTCAGTGCCGCGGCCGAGGACTGCGCCGAGAACAGCTGGCGCGAGCTGGCCAGGATCGCATCGGCGTCCTTCTTCATGGTGTCCCACTGCTTCTGGGACTGTTCCAGCGCCGCCAGTGCACCGGCATTGCGGACCGGGGCGATGCCCAGCTCTTCGTTGCCATTGCGCAGCGCATCCAGCACCTGGGTGAACACCACCGAGTCGCGGGCCAGCGCGTCGCCTGCCGCGGCGGCACCGCCGCCACCGGCGCGCATTTCGGTCACGCGGCGGGCCATGGAGCCGACCACCACGACCTGCTGCAGCGCGTTGTACACCTGCGAGGCAGGCGCGCCACCGGCCGACATCGCGCGGACCACTTCATTGAGCTGTGCCTGCAGTGCCGGCACGCCATTGACGAAGTTGTTGGCGTTGCCGGCCAGGGCCAGCACGGCCGGCTCACTGGCCACCAGCTGGGCGGCGCTCTTGCCGAGCGGCTCCCAGGTCTGGCTGAGCTGGCTGAGTGGACCGGACACGTTCGCTTCGCTGCCGTAGCGGCCCTGCAGGCTGCTCACCGTGCTTTCGATGCGGGTCTTGGTTTCCTTGAACGCGGTGAAGGCCTGCGCGTTGCCCAGCACCGCCTCACGGCCCTGGTTGGCCAGCTGCTGGGACAACACCTGCAGGTCGGCCGCGCCGGTACTGGCGCCGGCCAGGCGACTGCCCTGCCAGGTGGCCACGCCGGTATTGACGCCGAACACGATCATCGACAGGGCCAGCAGGCCGAGCCAGAAATTGGTTCCCACCGACCCGAGCTTGCCGGCCTTGGCGGATTCCGAAGCAGTACTCATCGTTCAACCTCGATCTTCAATGCGGTGAGACAGGCAGCAGCGATCAGGCTGCGGCCTGCCTGAATTCGGGAGTACGCGACAGCAGCGACAGCGAGAACACGCCCCAGTCGTGACCGTCGCCGTGGAAGGCGCGGTCGATGAAGTGCGCATAGCGACCACTGGCCAGGTCGCCGACGGCGATGTCCTGGTTCTGCTCGAAGCTGCGTTGGCCAAACAGTTCATCGATGGTCAGGGCGACGTCGCCGCCGGCCTGGCGCATGATCAACACGCGCTGGCCTTCCTGCTGCACGGTGCGCTCGCCTTCCAGGAAGTACTTCAGGTCCACCACCGGGAACAGATTGCCGCGCAGGTTGCCCACGCCCAGCAGCCACGGCTGTGCGCCGGGGACCGGGGTGATCGGCGGCATCGGCACGATTTCCACCACTTCGCGGAAATCCGAGACCAGATGCCGCTTGCCCACCCGGTAGCCGACGCCACGCCAC
>NZ_JBFULB010000119.1:0-11361 GCF_056400545.1 Stenotrophomonas sp. P5_A8
GGGGCAGGCACGCGCACGGCTGCCGTTCGAGAGCGTGGCCGATCTCACCCAACGCGCGCGGCAGGACCGTCGCCACCAGGGCCTGCTTGCGGACGCCGGCGCATTGAAAGGCCTGAGCGGGCAGCGCCATCGCGCGCGCTGGGCAGTGTCCGGCGTGGAGAAACCGGTGCCGCGGTGCGACACCCCGCGCGCCACCGTCGAAGAAAGAGTGCCGTTGCCGCTGCCCAGCGCTTTGGAGGACATGCAGGCCGATTACAACAGCACCGGCACCACGCTCGGCCGGCACATGGTGTCCTTCATCCGCCCGCAACTGCGCCAGCGCCGCTGCCAGCGCTCGGACGAACTGGCCGCGTTGCCGCACGGGCGCAGCGTGCGTTTTGCCGGGCTGGTGCGCATGCGCCAGCGCCCGCAGACCGCCAGCGGGGTCACCTTCCTCACCCTGGAAGACGAATGCGGCATGGTCAATGCCGTGGTCTGGCGCAAGATCGCCGACCGCCAGCACCGCGTGCTGGTCGAAGCGCAGATGATGCAGATCGACGGCCGCCTCGAACGCGTGGACGGCGTGCAGCACCTGATCGTGCGGCAGATGTACAACATCGATGCCCTGATCGACGGCGTGCGTACACGCAGCCGCGACTTCCACTGAGTGCCCGCGCGCAGCGCGTGATCCACTTCACGATCACCGCAATTGCAGACTTTCCCGACTGGTGTCCCCATCGGCCCGTCCGGTATTGTCGCTGCCTTCCAAGGATCTGGAGCCGCCTTTGTCCCGCGCACTTACCGTCACCACACTGATCGTCTCCAGCCTTGCCCTGGTTGTTTCCGGCTGGACCGCTGTGCGCCTGCACCAGAGCCAGGCCGAGGACCGGGTGATCACCGCGCGCGGTCTGGTCATCCAGGACGGCAACGGCCAGGCCCGGCTGATCCTGGGGGCGCCGGTGCCCGATCCGCTGAGCAAGGGGGTGTCGCAGGGGCCGCGCGCCTCGCCGTTGTCCGGCATGATCCTGCTCGACGCCCATGGCTCCGAACGTGGCGGCTACGGCACCGCCGATGTCGGCGATGAAGCCATGCTCACCCTGGACGATGCCAGCGGCACCACCGAAGTCTTCAAGGTCACCGCCAACCCGGATCGGGGCGCCACCCTGGTGCTCAAACACCAGAACAGCACCGGCGCCATGCTCACCTCATGGCAGGGCAAGCCGGAGCTGATCTTCGTCGGCGACAACGGCCAATCGCACTACGTGCGCCCGAGCACGCCCAGCGCGCCCTGAGGTGCGCGTGCCATCCGGCCGCGCGGATATGCCACCATACCGGCCGAGCTTCCGGGAGTACGCGATGTCCAACCCACGCCCTGATTGGCCGCAGGCCACGACCGCCGCGGAGATCGCCGACAACCTCGCAGCCGTACATGCACGCATCGCCGACGCCTGCGCCCGCGCTGGCCGCGCGCCATCCAGCGTGCGCCTGCTGCCGGTAAGCAAGACCGTGGATGAAGCGCGGCTGCGGCTGGCCTGGGAGGCAGGCTGCCACGAACTGGGCGAGAACAAGGTGCAGGAGGCACAGGCCAAGGCCGAGGCCATGGCCGACCTGCCGATCCGCTGGTCGGTGATCGGCCACCTGCAGACCAACAAGGCGCGCGAGGTGGCGCGTTTCGCCAGCGAGTTCCAGGCGCTGGACAGCCTGCGCGTGGCCGAGGCCCTGGACCGACGGCTGGAAGTGGAGCAGCGCGACCTGGACGTGTTCGTGCAGGTCAACACCTCCAGTGAAGCCAGCAAGTACGGGCTGGACCCGATCGCGGTCGCCGACTTCCTGCAGCAGTTGCCGGCGTTCACCCGGCTGCGCGTGCGCGGGCTGATGACTCTGGCCCTGTTCTCGCCGGACCCGACCCTGGTCCGCCCCTGCTTCGCGCGTCTGCGCGACCTGCGCGACCGGTTGCGCCCGACCTTGCCTGAGGGGGTTACCTTGGACGAGTTGTCGATGGGCATGTCCGGCGATTTCGACCTGGCCATCGAAGAAGGGGCCACCGTGGTCCGTGTCGGCCAGGCCATCTTCGGCGCGCGCGCTACCTCGGACAGTTTCTACTGGCCTGCGCCAGCCCCGGAAGCGACGCCATGACCACACCAGCGCGCCACCACGCCGTGGCCATGCAGCAGGTCGCCTTCGAGGACATCTGCTCGGCCGCTTCGACAGCAACGGTCCGCAGGCCCGCCACCACCTGCATCCGCTCGACGGGCAACTAACCGCCGCGCAGGGATTGCAGTTGCAGTGACAGCCGGCCAATGCGCTACCGGGCGGGCGCCCACCCCACCATGCGCTCGGCCAGCGATGGGATGGCCATYGGCATCTTCACCCTGCGGCAATGCCTGACCCGGACACCGCGTCAGCCACGCATGGCGTGGCTCTACCCCCGTTGCTGCCGGGTTGCGATCCGTGACGCCACATCCCGGACCATGCCTAACACCGCATCGGACCCGGGTAGAGCCACGCCATGCGTGGCTGCCGAAGCCGCCAAACTACGGCGCCGACCCACTGGCCGGCAACAACCGCGGCTGCTGGTCATACCACTCGCGCGCGCCCGCCAGGTGCCACTTGCGCTGCTGGCCCTGCAGCTCGATCCCGGCACCCAGCACGCCCCAGCGCAGGTACAGATCCCCCCGCCGCTGCGCATGTGCAAGGTCGAGCCGGGCGCGCAACGACAGGCGTTCGTTCTCGGCCTGCAGATCCTCCACGCGCAGCTCGCCACTGCGCCAGCGCAGCTGACCGCTGGCCTGCACCTCGCCCGAATCCAGCAGGCCCAGCACCCAGCGTGGATAGGCGCTGCGCTCGGCGAACACGCCCAGCAACGGCCCGGCATCGCGCAGGCGCAGATCGGCTTGGGCATCCACCTGGAACGGCGCGGCCGCATCGATATGGCCCTTGCGCACCACCACCGTTCCCCACCAGTTCTCTTCACCGCCCGCATCGCCGACACGGATACTGCGCAGATCGATCGTGGTACCGCCCAGGTCGAATTGTTTGGCATCGAAATCGGCCCGCTGCACGCGCGCCTTCAGCCGTGCATCACCGCGCATGGCGATGCCAGCCACCTGCAACTGCGCACCGCGTCCCCGCAGGTCGGCCCGGCCGGTGCCAACACGACCGGAGGAATCCATTTCGACATCGCCGCTGAGCAGGCCGGTGCCCCCGAGCAGGCGCACGTTGTCGTTGCCCAGGTAGCGGTTGTAGGCGGTCAGGTCCGGCACCCGCGCATCTTTGAAGCGCAGGCGCGCGCGCATGCCGTCACGCAACTGCTGCAGGCGGGCGTCCCCGCGCAGGGTCAGGGCCATCGCGCGCCCATCGAACAACAACGCCTTGGGCGCGTTCGTCGGCGCGGCCAGGAACTGCGGAATCTTCACGTCCAGCTGCGCCTGGGCCGGCGCGCCCGCCACGATGCTGCCGTGTGCGTTGGCATCGCCGCGCAGACGTACACCGGCCACCTCGGCCACGGCCGCCACCTGCGGAATGTCCAGCGTGCTGCCCGGCGCAAGCTGGCCATCGGCGATCTTCAGGTCGCCCTCCAGCAGCCCGCCACCATCCAGGTGGAACCATGGCTTGCGCACGAACAGATCGGCGATCCAGTTCAACGACTCGAACTTCCACGCGCCCTGCACCTGCCCGGACAACCGGGGCAGCAGCTCGGCCGGCGCCCGGAACGGAATCTTCGTGCCGGTCACGCGCAGGTCGGCATGCAGTTCACTGCCGGTTTCCGGATCCCGCGGCAGCCGCGCCTGCACCCGCATGTCCTGCGCCACATCCAGCTGCAGGGACAGCAAACCCCGGTCATCGGCATCGATGCCGGCATGCACCGGCACCCGCCACACCACCCGGCTGCCGGCCTGCAACGCGCCCTGGTCCAGCACCACATCGGCATTGAGCCGCGCGTTCGATGGGGCGCTGCCCACCTTGACATGCGCGCCGCCGGTGTCGATTTCCAACGCCTGGCTGCGCGCATCGATCTGCAGCTGCGCCCAGGTGATCTCGAACTTGCGCAGCCCCGGCGCCTGGTCACGATAGTGACGCGGGAAGTGGAAGCGTGCGCCAAGATGCGCCTCGTCCAGCACCTTCACCCCGTCGAAACTGACTGTCGCCTGCTCGAAGCCGGCGGTGGAATCGAACAGTTCCGACGGCCCGCCCTTGAGCTGCTTGAGGAAGCCGACGTTGCCATGCCCTTGCCCCACGATCAGCAGCTTGCCGAACTGGCCGCTGCGGATGGAATCACTGTGGATCGCGTCGAAACGCAGCGTCCAGCCCCGATCGCTGCGCGGCGGTGGCGGAATCGCCTTGTCCACCCGCTGGATGTCCGCTTCCACGCCCGTGGCATCGATGCGCGGGATCCGTACCTCGCGGCGGAACAGCGCCACCAGATCGATCCAGGCGCTGGCCCGGTCGGCGCGGAAGATGTAGACCGTATGCCCGGCCTGCCCGCGCATGCGGATGTTCCACACGATGGCCTGGCCCGGCAGCACGGTGAGCGCCGGCCCGGTCTGCATGGTGAATTTTTCAGGCTTGCGGTTGGTGACCGCATCAAACAGCGGCGTATTGAGGAACACGTTACCGGCAATCAGATACAGCGCGTAGAGCGCCAGCAACGAGAACAACGCCAGGCGCCACGGCCGGGGCCAGCGCTGGACGCGCTCGGGAATCAGGGGCATGTAGGTAGGCGCGGGGCAGCAGAATGACCCGTGCACTATCGCCATCGGGCTGGCGCAGTCGCGTGAAGGCCTACTGCGTCGGTAGAGGCACGCCATGCGTGGCTGGCCTCCGTTGCCGCGTCATGAGCGCTGCCAACCACACATGGCGTGGCTCTACCACCGGGCACCGCCCCACGTTTCTGGCCGGCGCACGGCCCGGACGGCCCTCAGTCCGGCAGCTTTGCAATCACCTTGATCTCCACATCGAACCCATACAGCCACGTCACCCCGATCCCGGTCAGGGTCGGGTACGGCGCCTGGCCCCAGTACTCGGGCACGATCGCCCACACCCGCTCGAAGATCCGCTCCGGATCGACCAGGAACACGGTCACATCGACTACGTCCTCGAAGGTGCAGCCGGCAGCCCCCAGTACCGCGTTGAGGTTGTCGAACGCACGCCGCACCTGGTCCTCGAGCACCGGCTCGGGCGAGCCGTCCTCGCGGCTGCCGACCTGGCCGGAGACGAACAGGAAGCCATTGGCACGCACCGCCGGCGAATAGCGGTTGCGCTCGTACAGGGCCTGCCGGCCAGGCGGAAAGACCACGTCACGGGTTGCCATCGTTTTCTCCCGGGCCGGTGGCCCGTTGTTGTGATGCCACTACGGTAGAGGCCGCGCCGGCCTGGATAAACGCCCCAGACCGACCATCACTATTTGTAGAATCCAAACAATCCCACTCCGTAAGGCGCCCCATGGACCGCTTCGATGCAATGCAGGCCTTCGTGCGCGTGGTGGAAACCGGCAGCTTCACCAAGGCGGCCCAGACCCTGCAGCTGAGCCGCACCACCGTCACCCAACTGGTCCAGCAACTGGAGGCGCGGCTGCGGGTGCGCCTGCTCAACCGCACCACCCGCCAGGTCAACGTCACCGCTGACGGCGCGGCGTACTACGAACGGGTGGTGCGCCTGCTGGCCGACATCGACGATGCCGACACCAGCCTGTCCGGCGCCGCCGCCCTGCCACGCGGACGCCTGCGCATCGACGTGCCCGCGCCGCTCGCGCGCCTGGTGCTGGTCCCCGCCCTGCCCGACTTCCTGGCCCGCTACCCGGACATCCAGCTCGATCTGGGCGTGAGTGATCGCAACATCGACCTGATCGGTGAGAACGTGGACGCGGTGATCCGCGGCGGCCCGATCACCGATCAGTCGCTGGTCGCCCGCCGCATCGGCGACCTGCAGGCCGGCATCCACGCGGCACCGGCCTATCTGAACCAGGCGGGTATCCCCGACCACCCGCGCGCCCTGATCGACAGCCACCACCGCATCGTCGGCTACCTGCGCTCGCGCAACGGCAAGGTGCTTCCCTACACGATGCAGCGTGGCGAAGAACGCATCACCGTGCAGGGCCGCCACCGGCTGGCACTGGACGACGGCAACGCCTATCTCGCCGCCGGTGTGGCCGGGTTGGGCCTGCTATGGCTGCCTACCTACATGGCCGCCCCGCACGTGGCCAATGGCGAACTGGTGCGCGTGTTCGCGGACTGGCACCTCGAGCCGATGCCGCTGTATGTTGCGTTTCCGCCGAACCGGCATGTCAGCGTCAAACTGCGGGTGTTCATCGACTGGGTGGCCGGGTTGATGGCCACGCAGGCGCCGGTCGACACCCTGCCCCAGCGCTGAGCGCTTACGCCCGACAGCCCCACCAGGAAACCCCATGCACCACCGCTGCTGCATCGCACTGTTTGCCGGCCTCGTCCTGGGCAGCACGGCACTGGCCCAGACCCCGGAACCGAGCCGGGACCCGCTGCTGACCGCATTGCTCGACTGCCATTTCGCCTACGCCCAGCAGCATTACCGCAGCAGCGCCAGCGCCACCGAGATCGCCCTTGCCGCGGCATCGCACTGCGAACCGGCGCTGCAGGCGGCGGGGCTGGACACCTACCAGCGTGCGCTTGCTGCTGGCCTTCCCGCCGACAGCGCCGAGGCGTCGCGGTTGAAGATGCTGGATGAACTGCGCGCGATGCTGCCCGGCTTCACCGTGGACAAGGTCATCGGGTTCCGTTCCGCCGCCGCCGCCGACCAGTGAATCCACGCACGTGATGCACGCGTCGGTCAGCGCACCGCGTCCGCATCGACGACGGCCGCACGCGCCTTGACCCACAACCCGAACACCTGCATCACCTCCACCACCGGCTGCAACCGCCGCCCGTCCTCGGTCAGCGCGTACTCCACCTTGACCGGCACCGTCGGATACACGGTGCGGCTGACCAGCCCGGCCGCTTCAAGTGCACGCAGGTCCAGGGTCAGCATGCGCTGGGAAATGGCGGGAATGTCGCGGCGCAGATCGTTGAAGCGCTTCGGCCCATCGAGCAGGTAAGAGGCGATCAGCAGCCGCCAGCGCCCGCCGAGCAGGCGCATGGCTTCTTCCACCGAGCAGCCGGAGACGGTGTCTTTCATCGAAGGGTCCAGAAGGCGGGAGGTAACAATTATGTACCTACACCACAGGATAGTGCCTTCTTCCGTTTTTATACCGCGCTCCTAGAATGCGGCAGGACGCCTCACGCAGAGGCCCCCTCCCCGTCCTGGATACCTCAATGAAGCTCTATTACCTGCCCGCCGCCTGCTCGCTCGCCGCACACATCGTGCTCAACGAACTCGGCATCGCCGCCACGCTGGTCAAGGTCGATCACCGCACCCATCGCACCGCCGACGGCGATGACTACCTGCGGGTCAATCCACTTGGCTACGTGCCGGCGCTGGAACTGGACGACGGCAGCGTGCTGCGCGAAGGCGCGGCGATCCTGCAGTTCCTCGCCGACCAGCATCCGGCCAGCGCACTGGCACCAGCGAACGGCACGCTGGCGCGCTACCGCCTGCAGGAATGGCTGAGCTTCCTCGCCACCGAGATCCACAAGGGATTCATCCCCCTGCTGTACGCCACCGCCGCCGGCAAGTATGTGGACACCGCACGGCCGAAGCTCGCGCAACGTGTCGCCTGGATCGACGCGCAACTGGCCGAACGCGATTACCTCACCGGCGACACCTTCAGCGTCGCCGACGCCTACCTGTTCGCACTGGTTGGCTGGGGCCAGGCGGCGTGGCTGACTTCGTACTACAAGGCCGACATCCACTTCGATGCGCTGGCCAATCTGCAGCGCTGGTATCAGCGCGTGCAGGCCCGCCCCTCGGTGCGCACCGCGCTGGAACGCGAGGGCCTGGCCGCGCCCGTCGCGGCGTGATCCGCGCTCCCCCGGAACCACCGCCCCCCCTCTGATGCAATGCCCGGACGACCGGTGCGCTCAGCGCGACTGCACGGCCACGGCCACATCGTCGCGCCCACGCGGCAGCGGCGCGATCGCCAGCGTGTCGCCGGTGCACACATCCACCCCGTGATAGACCGCGCGCCGGCCATTGCGGAACTGCAGCCGTACATCGAACCGGCAGCCGGCCTCGCCCAGGCGCACGGTGGCGCTGCCGCCGCCCCCGTCGAGCCTGTCGATCGGTCGGGCGACGTATGCATCGCTGCCGGCCGGGGCCACCTCCAGCGCGACGACGCTGTCGTGGGCGCGGTTGAGCAGGCCGAGGTAACGTGCATCGCCGGCCTGCGCCGGGGCGGTCACCAACAGCGGGATCAAGCACAGCGAAGCGATCAGGACAGGGCGGATCAGGAACATGGCGGCATCTCCGTAGCGGTGAAGGACGTCCGTATCAGGCACCGGCCATCGCCCGCCGCCAATCGATCCGGGACCAATCGTCGCCACGCGCGGGCCAATCGTAATGGGCCGTCATGGCGCTTCCCGCCCCCTCCCCCCGCGCCTAAGATGCCCCTTGCCGCACACCCGCGGCGCAGGACCGACCATGCTCATCCGCCTTGGCAGCACCCAGATCCGCCTGTCCCGCTACATCGCCCTGTGGACGCTGGTGGCGCTGGTGTTCGCCATGCAGAACGCGATCAACGTCGGCCTGCCCCGCACCAACTGGCCGTTCTGGGATCTGGCCCGCTGGTCGCTGATCCAGTGGTATACCTGGGCCGCCCTGGCACCGACGGTGTTCCGCCTGGCCGAACGTTTCCCGGTGCGCGGCACGCTGCGCTTCCACGGTCTGGGCGCGCAGGTGCTGGCCAGCCTGTGCGTCACCTTCGCCGCGATGGTGCTGGGCGCGCTGGTCTCCACCCTGTTCGAACCCAGCGGGTTCGCCGAGCAGCTGGGGTATTTCCTGGAACAGCACTTCGCCATTGGCCTGCTGACCTACTGGACGCTGTTTGCGATCCAGCAGGCGCTGCATTTCCACGCCGAGAAGGCCCGGCGCGAACTGGAAGCCAGCCAGCTGGCCACCGAGCTGGCGCAGTCGCGTCTGCTCGCGTTGAAGTCGCAGCTGCAGCCGCATTTCCTGTTCAACACGCTGCACGCGATCATTACCCTGCTCGACGAGGACAAGCTGTCCGCCGAAGACATGCTGCTGCGCCTGAGTGAGCTGCTGCGTGCGTTCCTGGAGGACTACGACGGCCAGGAAATCAGCCTGCGCCAGGAGCTGGACCTGATCGAGCTGTACCTGGGCATCCAGCGTGTGCGCTTCAAGGACCGCCTCACCACCCGCACCTACATCGCCCCGGACACGCTGGAGTGCGCCGTCCCGAGCCTGATCCTGCAGCCGCTGGTGGAGAACGCCCTGCGCCATGGCATCGGCCAACGCGTGGGCAGCGACACCATCGAGATCGAGGCGCGGCGTGACGGCGACGCGCTGTGCATCGAAGTGCGCAACCGCAACAGCACCCTCTCCGCCGAGCCGACCGCCTCGGCCGGCCATGGCATCGGCATGTCCAACACGCGATTGCGCCTGCAGGAACTCTACGGCGATGCCGCCGAGGTGCGCCTGGACATGATGTGGCCCGAAGGCGTGGTGTGCCGCATCCGCGTGCCCTTCCGCGTGCTGGAGAGCGCCGAGGATGCACCCGAATTCAACCCCGGCCTGTCGCCGGCATGACCCTCACCGCGCTGGTGGTGGATGACGAGCCGATCGCGCGCCACGCGATCGTGCGCCTGCTGCGCGACGATACCGATATCGAGATCGTCGGCGAGTGCGGCGATGGGGTCTCGGCGGTGGCCGCGATCCGCAATCAATCCCCGGACCTGGTGTTCCTGGACATCCAGATGCCGGCCATCAACGGCATGGACGTGGTCGCCACCATCGGTGCCGAGCGCATGCCCGCCACCGTGTTCGTCACCGCGTACGAGCAGTACGCGGTCAAGGCCTTCGAGGCCAACGCCATCGATTACCTGGTCAAGCCGTTCAGCCGCGAGCGCTTCGCCGCCACCCTGCAGCGCGCAAAGCACCGGCTGTCGGCCGCCAGTGGCGTCGGCGCGCAGGCCTCGGTGCAGATCCTGCAGGCACTGGATGCGCTGCGCCAGCGCGAGGACTACCTGCAACGCATTCCGGTGCGGGTGGACGAGCACGTGGTGCTGATCGCGGTGGACGACATCGTCTGGATCAAGGCCGCGCGCAACATCGTGGAAATCCACCTGGTCGACCGCGTGCACGAGCTGCGCGAAACCATGGCGACGTTGGCCGCGCGGCTGGACCCGCGCCATTTCGCCCGGGTGCACCGCTCGGCGATCGTCAACGTGCGTCGGGTCAAGGCCATCCATCCCTGGTTCAACGGCCACCACGTGGTCACCATGGATACCGGCCAGCAGCTGCGCATGAGCCGCTACCAGAACGAGGCCTTCCTCAAGCTGGTGTCCACGCGCAGCGGCGACATCGGCTAGCGCCGGGTCGTGCCCGACCGGGTCGCCATCAGCGTCCCGTCTGCTCACCCGCACGCAGCGTCAACACCTCCACCCCATCGGCAGTGACCAGCACCGTATGCTCGGCCTGCGCGGAGAGCTTGCCGTCGCGCGTGGTCACCGTCCAGCCGTCCTCGCTCATGTCGATGGCCGCGCGGCCCTGGTTGATCATCGGCTCGATGGTGAAGGTCATGCCTTCCTCCAGTTCCAGCCCATCGCCGCGGCGACCGTAATGCAGCACCTGCGGCTCTTCGTGCATTTCCCGGCCGATGCCGTGCCCGCAGAACTCCTTGACCACGCTGTAGCCGTGCGCCTTGGCATGCTGCTGGATCRCAAAGCCGATATCGCCCAGCGTCGCGCCCGGACGCACCACGCCGATGCCTTTCCACATCGCCTCGCGGGTGACCCGCACCAGCCGCTTGGCCGCGTAGTCCACCTCGCCGATCAGGTAGGTCTTGCTGGCGTCGGCGATGTAGCCGTCCTTCTCCAGCGTGATGTCCAGGTTGACGATGCTGCCGCTGCGCAGGACGTCATCGGCCGACGGCACGCCGTGGCAGACCACCCGGTCGATGGAGCTGTTCAACACGTAGGCGAAACCATACTGGCCCTTGCTGGCCGGCCGCGCGTGCAGCTGATCGACGATGAAGCGTTCCACCCAGTCGTTGACCTGCAGCGTGCTCATGCCTTCCAGCGGCAGCGTATCCAACGCCTCGAACACCTGTGCCAGCAGACGCCCGGATGCGCGCATCAACGCCTGCTCTTCAGCGGTCTTGATCATGCTTCGGCCACCCGCAACGCACCCGGCTCGACCCCGGCCGCGCGCAGCTCGCGGCCGACGATCTCCTGGTAACTCATCCCGGGATTCATCTCGCACAGCATCCCGATCTTGATCCAGAAGCCGGCCTGGGCA
>NZ_JBFULB010000120.1:0-11272 GCF_056400545.1 Stenotrophomonas sp. P5_A8
GCACCGCACCGGTGCCCGGTTACTGCGCCGGCTGTTCAGCGATAGACGAAGTGCCGCATCAGCAGGAACGAGAGGGCGGCCAGGCCGCCTTCGACGATCGGTTTGGCCAGCCACGCATAGGCCAGGCCCAGGTGGTGCGCCGTCGTGCTCACCAGCAGCGTGCTGACCACGGTCAACACCAGCCACAACGCCAGGAACCGTGCGAAACGCGCCCAGCCGAGGCGCTGGCCGCCTTCAGCGGCAAATGTGTAGCGGCCGTTGAGCCAGAACCCCAACAGCATTCCGCACACCCGGCCCAGCACGTTGGCCGGCGCGGTCGGAACGCCCAATGCCGTGGCACCGACGAACACCGCCCAGTCCACGAGCAACTGCACCAGGCCGATGAGGATGAAGCGGCTGCCTTGGCGGATCAGGCTCACGGGAGGGCGGTACCGGTGCGGAAAGGCAGCATGTTAACTGTCCGCGTTCTAGAATTGCAGCCACTACCGCCCACACACGCTGCCCCATGACCCAAGCCCTGCACGTCATCATCCTCGCCGCCGGCGCTGGCAAGCGCATGAAGTCCGACCTGCCCAAGGTGCTGCAGCCGATTGCCGGCCGCCCGATGCTGGCCCATGTGATCGATGCTGCCCGCGACCTGCAGCCCGCCGCCATCCATGTGGTGTACGGACACGGTGGCGATGCGGTGCGCGACGCGTTCGCCAGCCAGACCGACCTGCTCTGGGCCCAACAGCGCGAACAGCTGGGCACCGGCYATGCCGTGCAGCAGGCCATGCCGAACGTGCCCGACGCGGCCACCGTGCTGGTGCTGTACGGCGACGTGCCGATGATCCGCACCGACACCCTGCGCCACCTGCTGGCGCAGCCGGGCCGGCTGGCGGTGCTGGTGGCCGAAGTGGCCAACCCGACCGGCTACGGCCGCATCGTGCGCAATGCCGAGGGGCGCGTGGCGGCGATCGTCGAGCAGAAGGACGCCAGCGACGAGCAGCTGTCCATCCGCACCATCAACACCGGCATCATCACCGCCGAGTCCACGGCGTTGCGCACCTGGTTGTCACAGCTGTCCAATGCCAACGCGCAGGGCGAGTACTACCTGACCGACGTGTTCGCCGCTGCCGCGCATGACTATACGCCGGCCGACATGGCGTTCGTCGAGGACGCGCAGGAAGCCGAAGGCGCCAACGATCCGTGGCAGCTCGCACAGCTGGAACGTGCGTGGCAGCTGCGCGCGGTGCGGGCGCTGTGCACGCAGGGCGCCCGGGTGCTGGACCCGGCGCGGCTGGACATCCGTGGCACGGTCAGCGTCGGGCGCGACGTGCAGATCGACGTCAACGTGATCCTGGAGGGCCGGGTCGAGCTGGGCGACGGTGTCAGCATCGGGCCGTTCACCCGGCTCAAGGATGTGGCGCTGGCCGCGGGCACCGTGGTCAAGGCGCATTGTGATCTGGACGGCGTGGTCAGCGAGGGCGCGGCCGAGATCGGGCCGTTCGCGCGGCTGCGCCCGGGCACGGTGCTGGCCGCCGGCAGCCACGTGGGCAACTTCGTGGAAACCAAGAAGGTCACCCTCGGGCCAGGTAGCAAGGCCAACCACCTGACCTACCTGGGCGATGCGGTGATCGGGGCCAAGGTCAACATCGGCGCGGGCACCATCACCTGCAACTACGACGGGGTGAACAAGTCGCAGACCACTATCGGCGACAACGCTTTCATCGGCTCCAACAGCGCGCTGGTGGCGCCGGTGGTCATCGGTGAGGGCGCCACGATTGCGGCCGGGTCGGTGGTTACCCGCCATGCGCCGGACGGCAAGCTGACGGTGGCGCGTGCGCGGCAGGAAACCATCGAGGGCTGGAAGCGTCCGGTCAAGAAGGCCTGAGCGGTGATGCCGGCCATTGGCCGGCATCAGGCAATACCGGCGGCATGAGCTTGCCGGCCGTGCCTCAGGCAATGGGCAGGAAGATCGCCACGCACAGGCCGCCTTCGCGGCGGTTCTGCAGCGAGATGCGACCGCCGTGCGCTTCGACGATCTCGCGTGTGAGGGCCAGGCCCAGTCCGGTGCCGTTGCGCTTGGTCGAATAGAACGGCATCAGCGCGTTCTGCAGCACGGCCTCGTTCATGCCCTTGCCGCGATCGAGTACTTCCAGCCRCAGCCACTGCGGCAGCCGGGTCAGCCGCACTTCGACGTCGTCGTTGGGCGGTTCGGCTTCGCTGCAGGCTTCGTGCGCGTTCTTGAGCAGGTTCAACAGCGCCTGGCCGAGCTGGGCGATATCCACCCGGCTGTGCAGTTCATCGCTGATGCCGCTCATGCGGAACGCGATCTGGTGCTGCAGGCTGGTCAGGAACTGCAGCCATTGCACGTTCTGCAGCTGCGGTTGCGGCAGCTTGGCAAAGCGCGCATAGCCGCGGATGAAGCCTTCCAGGTGCCGCGCACGATCTTCGATGGTGGCGAACACTTCCTCCAGGCGCTCGGTCTTGCCACGCCGCACCAGCTCGCCGCCGGAATGTGCCAGTGACGCGATCGGCGCGAGCGAGTTGTTGAGTTCATGACTGATTACCCGGATCACCTTCTTCCACGTCTGCACTTCCTGGCGGCGCAGCTCGGCGGTGAGCAGGCGGATCAGCAACAGGTCGTGGGGGCGTCCGTTGAGGTGGAAGTTGCGGCGCGACAGGTGGTAAACCTGTTCGTCCTCTTCATCGTCGCTGCCTTCGTCATGCACGGCGAACAGGCTGTCGCCACCGCGCACGATCGCGTCGCGCAACTCCACCGGCATGGTTTGCAGCACGTCCTGCATGCRCTGGCCTTCCAGCTTCCAGCCGTTATGCAGCAGCCGACGCGCGGCCAGGTTGGAGAACGCCACGCGCTGGATACCATCGCCGCCATTGGCCAGCAGCAGCATCGACACCGGGGTGTTCTGCACCATCGTGTCCAGCAGCAGCTCGCGTTGCACCAGGCCCTGGCGTTGTTCGCGCAGTACATCGCCCAGCTCGCGGTGGGCCTTTACCAGGTCGCCCAGTTCATCGTTGCCCGGCCAGTACACGCCGAAGTTGTACTCGCCATCGCGGTAGCTGCTGGTGGTGCCGGACAAGGCGCGCAACAGTGAACGCACCGGTGCGGTGGCGCGGCGCAGGCTCCACCACATCACCGACAGCAGTACGATCAGGGAGACCGCGCTGATCAACCAGCCATGGTCCAGCCAGTAGGCCAGGTACCACGGAAAAGCGGCTGCCAGCGCCAGTACCGGCAGCAGGCGCAGGAACAGCCGGAAGGTGAACGAGCTGCGCTTCATTCGCGCGGAATACCGTAGCGGTCCATGCGCCGGTACAGCGCCTGCCGGCTCAGGCCAAGTTCGGCGGCGGTCTGGGCGATGATGCCGTGGTTGCGGCCCAGCGCGGCTTCGATATGGCTGCGGTCCGGGTCGACCGTCGGGCTGGCCGGGCGCGGTGCGCTGGCCCCCCGCGGCAGGTTGAGATCGGTCACTTCGATGCGCGGCCCGCTGGCCAGCAGCTGGGCGCGTTGCAGTACGTTGCGCAGTTCGCGCACGTTGCCCGGCCAGGTGTGTCGCTGCAACGCGGTGGCCGCGGCGGCGGACAATGGCTTGTCGCCGTCCATGAAGCGTTCGGCCAGCGGCAGGATGTCGCCGGCCCGTTCGGCCAGCGGCGGCAGCGCCAGCTCCACGGTGTTGAGGCGGTAGTACAGATCTTCGCGGAACTGGCCATCGCGGATCATCGCCGGCAGGTCGGCATTGGTGGCACTGATCACCCGCACCTTGACCTGGCGTTCGCGGTTGGAGCCCAGCCGCTCGAAGCGTCCGGTTTCCAGCACGCGCAGCAGTTTCATCTGCCCGCCCAGCGAAAGATTGCCGATCTCGTCCAGGAACAGCGTGCCGCCATCGGCGGCCTCGAACTTGCCTTCGCGTGCCTTGTTGGCGCCGGTATACGCGCCGGCCTCGCTGCCGAACAATTCGGCCTCGATCAGTTCGGCGGGAATGGCGCCGCAGTTGAGCGCGACGAACGGGCCCTTGGCCACCAGCGAATTGGCCTGGATGATCTCGGCGATCTTCTCCTTGCCGGCGCCGTTGGGTCCGGTGATCAGCACCGGCAGTGCCGAGCGCGCCACCTGGCAGGCGAGGTTCACCACGCGCTCGCTGGCCGGGTCGGCAACCACCGCACCGCGCAGGTCGTAGCGGGCTTCCAGCGCCGAGCGGTTGCGCTGCTCGCGCTCGCGGCGGCGGTCCAGCTCGCGACGGGTTTCAGACAGTTCCAGCAGGTTGTTGACCGTGACCAGCAGCTTGCGGTCGTCCCAGGGTTTGGCCAGGTAATCGGCGGCGCCGGCGCGGACCAGGTCCACGGCGCTGCTCAAGTGGGTCCAGGCGGTCAGCAGGATCACCGGCAGGTCCGGATGGCGGGCACGGATCTGCTGGAACAGGGCCTCGCCTTCCTCACCGGAGGTGGTGTCTTCGGTGAAGTTCATGTCCTGGATGACCAGGTCCACCGGATGTTGTTCCAGCAACGCCAGTCCGGCGTCGGGTGACAACGCGTGCAGCGCATCGATGTCGTGCAGCGAGAACAGCACTTCCAATGCGGTGCCGACGCTGGCGTTGTCGTCAATGATCAGGATTGAAGGCATGCGGCATCGAAAGCCAGGAAGTGGAATCAAGAGTACCGGAGCGCCGGGCCAACGTGGAGATGGCCCGGCGCGCGGGTGCCTCAGCTGCGCGGGGTGGGCGGTGCCGGGGGCGCTGGCGGTGCCGGAGGCGCCGGAGGAGCCGCCGGGACTACCTTGCTCCAGGCGGCAGTGGTCACATCCAGGCTCATCTGATCGCCCCTGCGCACCACCGTCATCGGCAGTCGCGTGCGGTGCGTAGCGGCCAGCGTATCGGTCAGGTCGGCGATCGTGCGCACCGGCTTGCCGTCGATGCTCAGGATCCTGTCGCCGGCGCGCACGCCGAAGTAGGTGCCCGGCTCGGTGGTGGTGACCCGCACGATGCCCTGGTTGGCATCCACGACCAGATGATGGTCGCCCTCGCGCCATTCCAGGCGTCCGGTTTCGGTGCGGGTGGAGGTGGTGGCGGCCAGCGCCGGTGCGCTGGCCAGCAGGAAGGACAGCACGAGGGTGGACAGCAGGGTCTTGCGCATATCAGGCACTCCGGGTGGCAACGGCAGGGGGAACGGCGGCGGCACGACGGGCCGGGCCGAAGACAGCGATCTGGCCGAGCAGCCACAACAGCATCGCGCCGATCGGCAGGTAACTGATGGGCATGCGCGGCAGCTCGTAATTGTTCATCAGGTACAGATTGATCGTGTAGGCCATCAACATGCCGAGCACGATGCCGACCGTGGCCAGCAGGAAGTTCTCGGTCTGGAAATAGCGCAGGATCTGCCCGCGGGTCGCCCCCAGCGCACGGCGGATGCCGATCTGCTTGGTGCGCTGCTGCACCCAGAAGCTGGCCAGCCCGACGATGCCCAGTGCGGTCACTACCAACAGGGCGACGCAGACGGTGATCAGCAGGCCGACCATCGCCCGGTCGTTGGCGAAGTACTTCTGGCGCTGCTCTTCATAGGTGCGCTTGCCACGGACCAGGCGGCTGGAATCAACGCGTTCCAGCGCTTTCACCGCCGCTTCGAGCACTTCATTGCGCCGCGCCGGATCGGTGACCCGGATCAGGTAGAAGGCCTCGTCGTAGCCCATGCGCAGCGGCAGGATGAGCGAGAAGCGGGTATCGCCTTCGCGGCTGGTCGGCCGGGCCAGTTCCTTGACTACCCCCACCACCCGCAACGGCATGTGCCCGCTGTAGACGGTCTTGCCCACTGCGGGGGTACCGGGGAACAGTTTGTCGGCCGCGGCCTTGGACAGAATCACCGCCGATCCGTTGGCCTCCAGATTCGGATCGTTCTTGGCGGTCTCCACGTCCTGGTATTCATCGGCCTGGAAGTCACGGCCGGCCACCACTTCCAGGCCCAGCGTGTCCACGGTGCCTTCGCTGCCGAAATACTGCGACGCGCTCAGGGTGGGGCGTTCCTGGTCCGGGGTCAGGCCCAGGCTGGTGTTCCAGGAGTTGTTGCGGAACGGCATCTGGTTCAGCGGCACCACGCTCTTGACCCCGGGGATGCCGCGCAGCGCGGCCAGATCTTCGCGGGTTCGTGCGGCCACGTTGACCTGGGTGCCGATGCCGCCCAGACGGACTTCGACCAGTTCGTTCTCGGCGATGCCGCTGGGCTGGTTGATCTTCTCGATGCGCTGGCCGATCAGGAACAGCGCGTTGCAGACGATCGCGCAGGTCAGCGCGATCTCCAGCACGATCAGTGCGGCGGCGGTCTTGTGCCGGCGCAGCGTGGTGAGGATGGGACGAATATCCATGATGTGCTCCGGATCCTTACTGCGATTTGAGTTGGATGGCGGGGGCAACCTGCATGGCGCGCAGCGCCGGCAGGAACCCGGCCAGCAGGCTGGCCACCAGGGTCAGCCCGAAGGTCAGCAGCAGCATCTGTCCATCCAGCGTGGCCAGCTTGGCGTACTCCACCGGCTGCTGGCGCACGGCATACAGCCCCAGCGCCGCCAGCCCGAGACCCAGCACACCGCCGGCCAGGCCGACCGTTCCTGCTTCGACCAGCGACTGCAGGAAGATCTGCGCACGACTGGCACCCAAGGCCCGCCGCACGCCGATCTCACCGCTGCGACGCAGGAACTTGGCCAGCAGCAGGCCGACGGTATTTACCAGACAGACCAGCAGGAAGCCCATCGCCAGCCACAGCTGCAGGCGCAMGTCACCCGGCACCACCTGCTTGTAGTCCAGCCACGCCATCACGTTGCGCAGGCGGACATTGTTGGGACGCTCGAAGCGACCGGCCGCATGCTGCTGGGTGGAGTAGTTGTCCAGGTAGGCACGGAAGTCCGACGCCTGCGAAGCGCTCTCCAGCTCCACCCAGTACTGGATCCAGGTGCAGCTGGCATTGAGCGAGGTTTCGTCGGTCTCGTTCTTGCGTCCGAAGCAATCCATGTTGCCGTTGCGGCCGAACTTCAGGTCCATGGCGGTGGAGAACGGCATGAACACGTCTTCGCTGTCGCCGTACCTGCCGGTTTCCAGGTCGTAGAAGTGCGGGTTCGGATTCCAGGTGTCGAGCACGCCGATCACGGTGAAGGTATTGCCATCCATCCGCAGCGACTTGCCGACGCTGTCGGCACCGTCGAACAGCTTCTGGTTGAGCGTGCGCGAAATCACCGCCACGCGACCGCGGCCCTCGTCCTGGTCGGCCTTCCAGCCGCGCCCGAACAGGAATGGCGCATCGAACATCGTGAAGAAGTCGGCCGAGGTGTAGCGGGCATCGGTGGTGAACGGGCGCAGCGCACTGTTCTCCGGTTCCAGGGTGACACCACCGCCGGTCATCATCGCCTGGTGCTTGGCGTGCTTCTCGCGCAGCAGTGCTTCGGCATCGAAGCGGGTCAGCTGGTCATTGGGTTCTTCACCGGCCTGGTAGCCCAGCATCGGCTGCGGGTCCAGCTGCACGTAGAACAGGCGGTCGCTCTTCTGCGGGATCGGATCGCCGGACAGCACGTGGAATACGGTAAGCGTCGTCATCGACGCACCGATGCCCAGCGCGATGGCGATCACCATCAGCGCGGTCAGCACCCGGTTGCGCCGGAAGCTGCGCAGGGCCAGTCGGAAGTAGTAGGCGAGCATGGTGGCCTCAGTCGTGGGTGGTGGCGACGACAGCACGCGGGGTTGACAGCACCGGCTCGCGCAGCAGGTCGGTGGCCTGGCCATCGACGATGTGCACGTTGCGCTGTGCGCGGGCGGCCAGTTCCGGGTCATGGGTGACCATGACGATGGTGGTCCCGGCGGCGTTGATTTCCTCCAGCAGTTCCATCACCCCGCGTGCCATCTGGCTGTCCAGGTTGCCGGTCGGTTCATCGGCCAGCAGCAGGCGCGGGCTGCCCGCCAGGGCGCGTGCGATTGCCGCGCGCTGCTGCTGTCCGCCCGAGAGCTCGGCCGGGTAGTGCTTCATGCGCGAGCCCAGCCCGACCTGGCCCAGCGCCTTTTCGATGCGCTGCTTGCGCTCGGCGGCGGGCATGCCGCGATAGCGCAGCGGCACATCGACGTTGTCGAACAGGTTGAGGTCGGAGATCAGGTTGAAACCCTGGAAGATGAAGCCGATTTTCTGGTTGCGCAGGCGGCTGCGCGCATCGTCGCCGAGCTTGCTGACGTCCTGGCCATCGAGCATGTAGGTGCCGCTGGTGAAGGTTTCCAGCAGGCCGGCGATGTTGAGGAACGTGGTCTTGCCCGAGCCGGACGGACCGGTCACGGCGACGAACTCGCCTTCGCGGACGTGCAGGTCAAGCGACCGCAGGGCATGGGTTTCCACCTGTTCGGTGCGGAACACTTTGGCGACCGCGCGCATCTCGAGCATGACTGTTTTCCTTACCGTTGGTTGAGGATGAAATGTGTTGTGGATATCAGTTGATGGACACGTGCTCGGCATCGCCGAACAGATCGCTGCCGGAGACCACGACGCGATCGCCGGGCTGCAGGCCAGAGAGGATTTCCACTTCGCCCAGGCTGCTCACACCGAGCTTGACCGGGCGGCGCACCGCGGTGCTGCCGTCCATGACGTAGGCCTGGCCGTTGCCCTGTTCGACGAACGGGCCGCGCTCGACCTTGAGCACATTGCGACGGGTATCGAGCACCACCCGGGCCTGCATGCGCTGGCTCTGGCGCAGACCCTGCGGCTGCTTGTCGGAGAAGCGGATGCGGGCGTTGACTTCACCGGCGACCACTTCCGGGGACACCGCGCTGATCTCGCCCGGGAAGGGCTGGCCGTTGCCGCTGGTGAGCTGGGCCGGGATGCCGATCGCCAGCTCGCGGGCGAAGCTCTCGGGCACCTTGATCTCGATCTCGAAGCGCGACAGATCGACCACGCCCAGGATCGGCGCATTGGCGATCACGTTGGTGTGCTGGGTGGCCTGCACCTGGCCGACCTGGCCGTCGAACGGCGCGCGCAGGGTGAGTGCATCGACCTGGCGCTGCACCTCGGCTACCACCGCCTTCTGGCGTTCGGCCAGCAGGTGCTTGTTGCGTGCGTCCAGGTCGGCGCCCTGGCCCTGCAGGCGTGCGTCGGTCTGCGCGTTGGCCAGCTGGATGTCGGCTTTCTTGAGGCTGTCATTGGCCTTGGCCAGGTCGATCTGCGGCACCGCACCGCCGTCGAAGCCGCGCTGGTAGCGCTGCAGGTCGCGGTCGGCAGCCTGCCGCTCGATGCTGGCCTGGTCGGTTTCCTTGCGTGCCTTGGCACGGGCCAGGGTGGCATCGAGGGTGGAGCGGCTCGCTTCGGCTTCCAGGCCGGCCAGGGTGGCCTGTTCCTGGGCGAGCTTGCTGCGCAGTTCCGGGCTGTCGATCACCGCCAGTTCCTGGCCCTTCTTGACCACGTCGCCGGCCACCACCTTCAGGTCCACGGTACCGGCGGAGATGGCGTACAGGATCGGGCTGTTGGCGGCGATGACCCGGCCGTCGGCGGCGATGTCGCGGACCAGGTCGCCGCGGGTGACCTCGGCGATGCGCACCCGCGCCCCGTCGAAGGAGCGGCTGGCGCCCAGCCAGGCGCGGACAGCGAAGCCGATGGCCAGCAGCACCACCAGTGCGGCCAGGCCCGGCCACAGCCAGCGCTTCCACGGGGCTGCCGTGCCGGCAACGGAGAGGGTCTGGTCCTGGGCGGAAGTGTCGCGGATCATCGGGCTCGTTCGCGGTTGGGTTGCCGAGTACAAAGCAGATCCCGTGCCAACTTTTGGCCATTTGAAATCAATGGCTTGCGAGGGCGACCTGCTTGTCCGCGTGTCCGCGGACACCCGCCGGACACTTTCGTTAAGCGGACAGCGGCGTCCCGGACACGGGGGCCACGCTAGAATGCGAGGCTCGATACGTGGGATCAGAATCTATGTGCGGCATTGTGGGAGCGATCGCGAATCGCGATGTGGTACCGGTCCTCATCGAAGGGCTGAAGCGATTGGAATATCGCGGCTACGATTCCTCCGGCATCGCCGTGCTCGACCAGCGCCAGGCACAGCCCGACGTGCGCCGCGTCCGCCGCACCGGCCGCGTGGCCGAGATGGAGAAGGCTGCCCTCAGTGAGGGCTTCGACGCGTCGCTGGGCATCGGCCATACCCGCTGGGCAACGCACGGTGGCGTCACCGAAGCCAACGCGCATCCGCATATCAGCCACGGCGTGGCGCTGGTGCACAACGGCATCATCGAAAACCATGAAGAACAGCGCGAGAAGCTGCGCGCGCTGGGCTATGTGTTCGAGTCGCAGACCGACACCGAAGTGATCGCGCACCTGATGCACCATCACCTCAAGGATGGCGACACCCTGCTGTCGGCACTGCAGCGCACGGTCAAGGAACTCACCGGCGCCTACGCGCTGGCGGTGATGAGCCGGGCCGAGCCGGAGCACTTCGTGTGCGCGCGCATGGGCTGCCCGCTGCTGGTAGGCCTGGGCGAGGGCGAGAACTTCGTCGCCTCCGATGTCTCGGCGATCCTCTCGGCCACCCGCACGGTGATCTTCCTGGAGGAGGGCGATACCGCCGACATCCGCCGCGATGGCGTGCAGGTCTATGACGAGCACAATCTGCCGGTGGTGCGCGATGTGCACCTGTCCGATGTGTCGCTGGCGTCGCTGGAACTGGGCCCTTACCGTCACTTCATGCAGAAGGAAATCCACGAGCAGCCGCGCGCGCTGGGCGACACCATCGAAGCGGCGATCGACGCCGGTGGGTTCCCGGCCGAGCTGTTCGGCAAGACTGCAGAAAGCGTGCTGGCTGGCATCGAAGGCGTGCAGATCCTGGCGTGTGGCACCAGTTACTACTCTGGTCTGACCGCGCGCTACTGGATCGAATCCATTGCCGGGTTGCCGTGCAGCGTGGAAATCGCCAGCGAATACCGTTATCGCGCGGCATATGCCAACCCCAGGCACCTGATCGTGACCATCTCCCAGTCCGGTGAAACCCTGGACACGATGGAAGCGCTGAAGTACGCAAAGTCGCTGGGCCACCTGCATACGTTGTCTATCTGCAACGTGCCCGAAAGCGCGATCCCGCGTGCCAGCGAACTGGTCTGCTACACCCGCGCCGGCGCCGAGATCGGCGTGGCCTCGACCAAGGCCTTCACCACCCAGCTGGCCGCGCTGTTCCAGCTGACCGTGGTGCTGGGCAAACTGCACGGGCGCATCGATGCCGCGCAGGAAGCGGACTACCTGGAGCAGCTGCGTTTCCTGCCGGGCAGCGTGCAGC
>NZ_JBFULB010000121.1:0-21398 GCF_056400545.1 Stenotrophomonas sp. P5_A8
GGCCAGAAAAGCCTGGCTTGCCCCTGCCTACCGGCTGCTACGGGGCCCTCACGCTCGCGACAGGCCCGAGCGGAGACACCACCGATCCAGAGACGGCGCCTGGATCCCGTCCGCATGCATATCGCCCTGCGCCATTTCCATGTCCTTTGGAACAAGACGCTCCCTGCCACTGCAGGAAGCACCTTTTTCTAGAGCACCGCGATCAACAATCGCAAGGCGACGACGCCACGCCGTCGCGCGCTGCGATCATTCGTTCGGCGGCGTGGTCGGCTTGGCCTCGCTGCCGAAGCTGCCCTCGGCCTCGGCCGCCAGGTAGGCAAACACCGTGTACGCCGCCACGTTCTGTGCCAACGCGGCCGGGTCGATCTTGTCCAGGGTGTCGTCGGCGGTGTGGTGCAGGTTGAAGTAATCGCTGCCGTCCTGCGCAAGCCAGGCCCACGCACCGCCCTTGGCCGCCAGCGGACCCACGTCCGGGCCCGGGCCACCCTTGTCAGCGGCGTACTCGATGCCCAGCGGCTTGAGTACTTCGGCGATCTGGCGGGTTGCCTCGCGCGAGCCCTCCGGGTTCGGCGAGCCGGTGTTGAACGCATAGATGCGGCCCGCACCGAAGTCGCTCTCGGCGGCCAGCTGGTGCAGCACCACGTCCTTGGCATGCGCTTCGGCATAGGCCTTGCCGCCGTACAGACCCTGTTCCTCGTTGGCGAACGCAACCACGCGGATGGTGCGCTTGGGCGCCTGCTTCAGCTGGCCGATCAGATGGCCGGCGGCCATGGTGATGCCCACGCCGGCGCCATCATCGATCGCCCCGGTGCCCAGGTCCCACGAATCCAGATGTCCGCCGATCACCACCACTTCCTTGGGCAGGCTGCGCCCGGTGATCTCGCCGATCACGTTGTAGGAGGTGGCCTTGCCGTCCCAGCCGCAGTCCAGGGTGAGCTTGAGCGTGGTGCTGCCAAGCGCCACCAGGCGCGCCAGCTGATTGGCATCGGGCACCGACAACGCCGCCGACGGCACCGGGGTGAGGCCGTCGTCGAAGCGGGTGATACCGGTGTGCGGCACGCGGTGCGAATCGGTACCGGCCGAGCGCATCACAAAGCCCACCGCGCCTTTGCGGATCGCCTCGGACGGCCCCTTGCTGCGCACCGCGCCGCCATTGCCGTAGTCGCGGCCATCGCGGTAGGCGGTCATCTGGTAATCGACGAAGGCGATCTTGCCCGCCAGCGAGCCGGCCGGCGCGGCCTGCAGCGCGGCCAGGTCGGCAAAGCGCACCACCTCGGCTTCGACCGTGCCACCCGGGCTGCCGCCCAGGGCGGTGATGGTCAGCGGCTGGGCATGCTTGCCGGTGACCTGCGCATGCTCACTGCGGCGCTCCCACTTGGGGAAGGTGACCGGCTCGGTCCACACCTTGTCAAAGCCCAGCGATTTGAACTTGGCCACCGCCCAGGCCACGGCGCGCGGATCGGCTTCACCGCCGGCGATGCGCGGGCCGATCTCGGTGGTGAGCGATTCGACCACCTTCCAGCCGGTGTCGTCCTTGAGCGCCTGCTCACGCAGTTCGGCGGCAGTGGCCAGCGACTTCGGCGGCAGCGTGGTGGTGCCCGTCGCCGCGAAGGCCGGCGCGGCCAGCAGGGCGAGGGAGGATGCGATGGCAAGGACGCGGCGACGCATGGACAGCTCCGGGAAACGGGACGGAAGCCCCCGAGCTTAGCAGCCTGCCAGCGCCGCACATGGGCGGTAGGTCATGCTCCGGCGAATGCTGTTTTCCAAAAGCGAAAACCCCGCCGGAGCGGGGCTTTCGATGGGTAGTGCCGGCCGCTGGCCGGGTCCGCGCGATGCAGGATATCCGTGGAGCCGGCCAGCGGCCGGCACTACCGTTTCCGTGCTGCCGGCCAGCGGCGGGCCACCGACAGTGCTGCCTCAGTGCTTCAGGTTGTCGCGGATTTCGCGCAGCAGCAGCACTTCTTCGCTCGGCGCCGCCGGGGCGGCCGGCTCGGCCTGCTTCTTGCGGGCCAGGCGGTTGATGAACTTCACGACCATGAAGATCGCAAAGGCCACGATCACGAACTGCACCACGGTGTTGAGGAAGTCGCCGTAGCCGATCACCACCGCCGGAATCTCCTTGCCATCTGCGGCAATCCGCGCCGGGGCCAGCGTCCAGGCCAGTTCGGAGAAATCCACCCGCCCGATCATCCAGCCGAGCGGCGGCATGATGATTTTGTCCACCAGCGCGGTGACGATCTTGCCGAACGCCGCACCGATGACCACACCGACCGCCAGGTCGATGACGTTGCCACGCATGGCGAACTCTTTGAACTCAGTCAGTACACCCATCGGGCTCTCCTATCGTATCGGGGGAATCAAAGGACGCCGCAGCGTAGCGCAGCGCGTGTCATCCGGCGATGATGCCGTGGCGCTCGGCCACGTTCTCCAGCCGCGCGCTGAAACGGTCGCCCGGCTTCAACGCGGCCACGCCCGATGGGGTGCCCATGAAGACCAGGTCGCCGGCTTTCAGCGCCCACAGCTTGGACAACTCGTGCAGGATCTCCGGCACGTTCCAGATCATCTGGTCCAGCAGCGACTGCTGGCGTACTTCACCGTTGATCTCCAGCGACAGGTTGAGCGCGGCCAGATCGCCCACTTCCGCCGCCGGCACCAGTTCGCTGACCGGGGCGGACTGGTCGAAGCCCTTGGCCGGATCCCACGGATGGCCCTTGGCCTTGGCCTGCGCCTGCAGGTCGCGCCGCGTCAGGTCCAGGCCGACGCCGTAGCCGAACACCAGTGCTTCGGCCTGGTCGACCGGCAGCTCGCCGGCGGGCGCGTCGCGGCCGATCGCCACCACCAGCTCGACTTCGTGGTGCAGGTCCGAGGTCGCCGACGGGTAGGGAATCACATCGTCATGTCCGACCACGATCGCATCGGCGGGCTTGCTGAAGAACATCGGGCGGCCGCGATCCTCGGCGGCCGGCACGGCCGCGCCCATCTCGCGCGCATGGTCGGCGAAGTTGCGCCCGACACAGTAGATGCGGCGCACCGGGAAGGTGCCGCCACCGGCAACCGGAATGCGCGGTGGCTCGGGCGTGGGGATTACATCGGTCATGCTCGCGTCCTGTCACGTAAGGTCACGGGCAGTCTAGAACGCGCGCGCGCGACATGCCACGCCGAGGCGTGGCCGTTGGCGTTCAATGCAGCGGAGTTCAGAACACGCCGCGCGGGCGCGCGCGGCGGAACCTCAGCGCGACAGCGGCAAGGCCTGCTTGCGGACCACGTGGTACTCGGCGTCGACCACGTGCGGGTCGCTCGGGCGCGCGTTCTGCTTGCGCTGGGCGAGCAGCTTCCATGCCAGACCGGCGATGATCATCGCCGCACCCACGAAAACCCCGACAAACACCAGCGCGGCCAGGATCGCCAGGCCCAGCAGACCCACCGCAACGCGCACCAGCGGATGGCGCGGCTTGCGCGGCGCGAACAGGGTGCGGAACGAGTTGAACTGGAAGAAGCGGTTGTACATGGCGTTTCTTTGGCTGAAGTCAGCGAACTCCGAGTATCCGGGCTGGCCACTGTCATTGAGTGAAAAACTCGTTAAACGGCAACGCTGTTCATTTCAAATCAATGACTTGTGTTCATCCCGCAGCCAGCCAGATGAGGGCGTGAGAGAATGTGATCCCGTTGTCCGACTGCCTCCGCCATGTCTGCACCTGATGCCGCTGTAGCCCCGTTGATCGCGCTGGATGCCATTGCCGAGGCCGGATTTGCCGAGGTGGACGCGACGCTCGAAGGGGTCAGCGAGTCGGTCGTGCTGTATCGAGAAGGCGATGACGTGCGTGGCTGGCTGAACATCTGCCCCCATGCCGGGCGCCGCCTGGACTGGGCGCCCGGCCAGTTCCTCAAAAGCCGCGAAGGCCATCTGGTGTGCGCTGCCCACGGGGCATCGTTCTCGCTGGACGATGGCACCTGCGTGGCAGGACCCTGCAAGGGCGACCGCCTGCGTTCGGTAGCGCTGCAGGTGCGCGATGGTCAGGTGTGGCTGGGATGAATCGCAGTGCCGGCCGCTGGCCGGCTGTGTCTGGTGTCGGTTGCACGACGAGCCGGCCAGCGGCCGACACTCCCGGTCATTGCACGCACGTTGCCAACGGTCCGAAGGCGGTCAGAACATCACGTTGATCATCAACACCACTACGGCGGTGTAGATCAGCGACAGCGGGGCGCCCACCCGCCACAGTTCGCGCGGTGTGTAGTTGGCCGGGCCGGTGATCATCGAAATCACCGGGTTGGAGGCGGTCATCAGGTTGTTGGACGCCGACAACGCCACGATCAACGCAAATGCGGTCGGATTGCCACCGGCCGCCAACGCCAGGTTGACTGCGATCGGCACCATGACGATGGTCGCCCCCACATGGCTGATCACCAGCGAGAACATCGTGGTCAGCAGCGCCAGCGCGATTTCCAGCACCCACACCGGGATGCCGGTGGGCAGGCGGTCGATGGTGTGGCCGGCGATCCAGGCGGCCGCGCCGCTGCTGTCCATCGCCCAGCCCAGCGGGATCAGCCCGGCCATCATGAAGATGGTCTTCCAGTTGATCGAGGCGTAGGCCTCGTCCATGCGCAGCACGCCGGTGAGCAGCATGCCGGCCACGCCGGTCATCAGGGTCAGCGCCACCGGCAGCTTGGAGGTCAGCGCGATCAGGATGGTGATGGCGAAGATGCTCATCGCGATCTTGAACTTGTGCGGGCGCTGCTCACCCTTGGGGTAGTCGGTGACCACCACGAAGTCGCGGCTCTTGGCGGCCTGCGCCAGATCGGTCCAGATGCTATGGAACACCAGCATGTCGCCGGCGCGCAGCGCCACGTTGCGCACGTCCTCGCGGATCACCTGCTTGTCGCGGTTGATCGCCAGCAGGCTGATGCCGCGCTGCTTGCGCAGGCGCAGCTCCGAAGCGGTCTTGCCGATCACGTCCGAGGTCGGCGGGATCACCGCTTCGGAAATACCCGCGCGGCTGGGATTGAACAGGTCGCCCAGGTGCTTCAGGCGCGAGGACATGCGCAGGAACTGGTTCTGCGCGAAATCGCCTACCTGCTGGCGCGCCCCCATCACCCCGAGCACGCTGCCCACCCAGATGCGCATTTCCGCCGGCGGTGCCAGGCGGGTGTCGTTGCCGGTCTTGAGCGCCAGCAGCAGCGGTGCGTCGTGCACGTTCTCGGCCTCGCCCAGGGTCATGCCGACCAACGGGCTTTCGGCGGTGACCACCAGCTCGAACACGTCGCCTTCGATGCCGTAGGTCTTGGCAAAGTAGCTTTCGGTACGGGCCGGAGTGACGCCATCGTTGGCGAGGGTTTCTTCCTCGACCAGCTTGCGGTCGCCGAAGTAGCGGAAGTACAGCAGCGAGGCGATCAACAGCGCCACGCCGATCGGCAGCGGCGCGAACATGCGCAGCGGCTCGATGGTGGCCAGGCCCGAGGGCAGGTTGTTGTTGGCCGAAGCCAGCAGATCGTTCAACAGGATCAGCGGCGAGTTGCCGACCATGGTCAGCGCACCGCCCATCACAATCGCCGCGGCGATCGGCAGCAGCAGCCGTTGCAGGGTCAGGCCGGTGCGGGCGGCCAGCCGCGAGGCGACCGGCAGGTACAGCGCCATCACTGAGGGGTTCTGCATGAAGGACGAGTTCAAGCCGGCGATCGCGGTGGTCATCATCAGCAGGCGCGTTTCAACGCCATGCCCGCGCCGCAGCAGCCAGGCCGCCAGCCGGTTCAACGCCCCGGTGCGGTCCAGGCCCGCACCGAGGATGGTGGTGGCGATGATGCTCATCACCGCGTTGCCGGAGAAGCCGCCGAAGATTTCCTCCGGCGCGATCAGCCCGGTGACGCCCAGCACCACCAGCACCACCAGCGCCACCACGTCGGCGCGGATGCGCTCGAACAGGAACATCGCCATCGTGAAGCCAACCAGCCCGAGGACGAGCTTCATATCGGTGGTCAGCGTCAGCGCGGTGTCCATGGGGTGGCGCGGTTCCTTGGGGTGGGATCAGGTACGGTCGTACAACAGGTCCCACACGCCATGGCCGAGTTTCTGGCCACGGGTTTCGAAGTGGGTCTGCGGGCGCCACGCGGGACGTTCCACCTGGCCACGCGGCCCGGCGCGGTTGGTCAGCCCGTCGGTGGCGTCGAGCACGTCCCACATCTGCTCGGCATAGTCTTGCCAGTCGGTGGCGCAATGCAGGCGGCCGCCGACGCGCAGCTTGCGCACCAGCAGGTCGGCAAAGCCGGGCTGGATCAGGCGGCGCTTGTTGTGACGCTTCTTGTGCCACGGATCGGGGAAATAGATGCGCACTTCATCCAGCGCGCCATCGGCGATCTCCTTCTCCAGTACTTCCACCGCATCGTGGTGGTACAGACGCACGTGATCGGCGTTGTCGTCGGCCAGTGCGTTGAGCAGGCGGCCCACGCCGGGGGCGTGCACTTCCAGGCCGATGTAGTCGCGGCTGGGGTCCTGCTGGGCGGCAAAGCGCAGCGCGGCCCCGTTGCCAAAGCCGATCTCCAGCACCTTGGGCGCATCGCGCCCGAAGGTTACCTCCAGGTCGCGCGGCTCGCCGGTGAAGTCCAGGCCGAAGCGCGGCCAGCGGTCGTCGAACGCGCGCTGCTGGGCCGGGGTGAAGCGGCCCTGGCGCAGCACGAAACTGCGCACCTCGCGGCGGCCTTCGGTGATGGTGAAGGGCTTGGGCGGTGCCTTGGCACCGGCGCTGTCGAAGGGATTGGTCATCAGCCGATCAACCCGTCGATCGGCGAGGAGGCACTGGCGTAGCGCTTGCGCGGAATGCGCCCGGCCAGGAAGGCCTCACGCCCCGCTTCGACCGCCTTGCGCATCGCGCTGGCCATCAGCACCGGCTTGCGTGCACCGGCGATGGCGGTGTTCATCAGCACGCCATCGCAGCCCAGCTCCATCGCGATCGCCGCGTCCGATGCCGTGCCCACGCCGGCGTCGACGATGATCGGCACTCTGGCGTCTTCGATGATCTGCAGCAGGTTGTACTTGTTCTGGATGCCCAGCCCCGAGCCGATCGGCGCGGCCAGCGGCATCACCGCAACGCAGCCGATCTCCTCCAGGCGCTTGGCCAGGATCGGATCATCGGAGGTGTAGACCATCACCTCGAAGCCATCCTTGACCAGCACCTCAGCGGCCTTGAGGGTCTGCACCACGTCCGGGTACAGGGTCTTCTGGTCGCCCAGCACTTCCAGCTTGGTCAGGTTGTGCCCGTCCAGCAGCTCGCGCGCCAGCCGGCAGGTGCGCACCGCGTCGTCGGCGGTGTAGCAGCCGGCGGTGTTGGGCAGGATCGTGTAACGGTCCGGCGGCAGCACGTCCAGCAGGTTGGGCTCGCCCGGGTTCTGCCCGATGTTGGTGCGGCGGATCGCCACGGTGACGATCTGGGCCCCGGCAGCATCGGTGGCGATGCGGGTTTCTTCCAGATCCTTGAACTTGCCGGTGCCGGTCAGCAGCCGGGAACTGTAGGTCTTGCCGGCGATCACCAGCGAATCAGTGGGGGCATGTGCATTCATGGGCCGAATTATCGCCTATCGCGCGTCACGATGCTGCGGCTGCAGCGACCGTCGAGTGCCGGTGGTGGCGGCGCTGACGCTGTTCAACCGCCGCCCAGCGCATGCACGATTTCCACCTCGTCGCCGTCCTGCAGCAGGTGGTCGGCGTGGCGGCCGCGGGTGATGATTTCGCCATTGACCTCCACCGCGACACGGCGTTCGAGCAGGTTTTCGATCTGCAGCAGGTCCAGGACGGTGGCGCTTTGCGGAAGCTGGCGGGTGTCGCCGTTGAGCACGATGTTCATGACGCCATTGTCCCTAATTGTGGCCGGTGTGCGTACCCTTGCCGGCCCGCTGTCGGGGCGGCGGAGGCCGCCGTGCGGGGTTTCCAGAGGCCCGGGGCGATTTCATGCGGCGACGCAGCGTGAATTGCCCGGGGCGCAGTGAAACCATTGCCACCGTGCGCCGGCGTACGTCGGCTGTTCCCCACCCCAAGGAGTTTTACATGCTGCTCAGCAAGCGCCCCCTGCGTTCCCTGATGGCCGTGGCCATCGCCATGGCCGCCCTGCCGGCCATGGCCCAGCAGTCCCCCTATACCAAGACCGTGTTCATCGGCGACAGCCTCACCGATGCCGGTTACTTCCGCCCGCTGCTGCCGGCCGAAGTGCGACCGGTCACCGGCCAGTCCACCACCAACCCGGGCTGGACGTATGCGCAGTTCGTCGCCGACTACTACGGCACCAATGCCTCGGCGCACGGCAACGGCCAGAACGGCGACAACTACGCCATCGGTGGCGCCCGCGTGGGCGTGGATAGCAGTCTGACCCTGGCCCCGGGCACCCCGGCGGTGCCGGTGTACTCGCTCAAGACCCAGACTGCGCAGTACCTGGCTGCCAACGGCGGCAAGGCTGACGCGAACGCGCTGTACACCGTGTTCGGCGGCGCCAACGATCTGTTTGCCATCCAGGCCGGCGCGCCGCTGGTGTCCACGCTGACCAACGCGGTGACCGACCAGGTCGGCATCGTCGCTACCTTGAAGGGTGCCGGCGCCCAGTACGTCGTGGTCCCGACCATTCCCGACGTCGGCCTGACCCCGGGCGCACGCGCGGGCGGCGCGGCCGGCATGGCCGCCGGCACCGCGCTGGCCAAGGCCTACAACGATGCCCTGTTCGCCGGCCTGAAGGCGGCTGGCCTGCAGGTGATTCCGGTCGACACCTTCCACGTCCTGCAGGAAATCGTGGCCAACCCGGGCCAGTACGGCTTCGTCAACGTCACCAGCCCGGCCTGCACCACGGCCTCGTCGCTGACCTGCAGCCCGCTGGCCTACGTCACCCCGAGTGCCGCGACCACCTACGTGTTCGCCGATGGCGTGCATCCGACCGCTGCCACCCATGAAATGCTGGGCCAGTACACCCTGTCGATCCTGGAAGCGCCGCGCAACCAGCAGATCCTGACCCACTCGGCGCAGACCGTGGGTCGTTCGCGCGCCGACCAGGTCAGCTGGCACCTGGGCGGCCGTCCGGCCGATGGCCTGAGCTGGTGGGGCAACCTGCGTGGCGACATGCAGCGCTACGCCCACGCCGACCTGTACGACGGCATGGCTCCGGCCGGCCTGTTCGGCGTGGACTGGGCGCGTGACGGCATGGTGCTCGGCGGCTTCGCCGGCTACGGCCGCATGGATGCGGACTTCGGCAAGAACAAGGGCGATTTCACCCAGTCCGACACCTCGCTGGGCCTGTTCGCCGGCTGGTACGGCGAGCGCGCCTGGGTCAACGCCCAGCTCAGCTACAGCTGGCTGGACTATGACGTGACCCGCAAGCTCCAGCTGGGGCCGGCCACCCGCATCCACGAAGGCTCCCCGGAAGGCAGCAACCTGACCGCAGCCCTGAACGCCGGCTACGAGTTCGGCACCGAGGGCGGCTTCCGCCACGGTCCGGTGGCCGCAGTGATCTGGCAGAAGGTCAAGCTGGACGGGTACACCGAGAGCAACCCGAGCGCGACCGCGCTGGGCTACGCCGACCAGGATGCCGACTCCACCGTGGGCCGCATCGGCTGGCAGGCGCGCTTCGACGGCGGCAGCGTCAAGCCGTACGTGCAGGTGACCTACGACCACGAGTTCGAGGACAGCAAGGAGGCCAGCGCATGGCTGCAGTCGATGCCGGAAGTGGGCATGTACAAGGTGCCGGGCCTGGAATTCGACAAAAACTACGCCACCGCCGTACTGGGCGCCCGCGTCAGCATGTGGGGCCTGAACAGCAACGTGGGCATCAGCACCACCACGCTGCAGAAGCGCGCCCGCGACGCGACGCTGTTTGCCAGCTTCAGCGGCAGCTTCTGATCCACTTCGCGCAGCGCTCCTGACCGGGCGCTGCGCGGAGCGGTCGAAACGCAGAAACAACGGGCGGCCCAGTGCCGCCCGTTGCCTTTTTACCGTCCCGCCTCATAGACTTGTCCGGCACCGCGCGGGTGTAGCTCAATGGTAGAGCTGTAGCTTCCCAAGCTACTGACGAGGGTTCGATTCCCTTCACCCGCTCCATATCCCCCAGTACTTTCGGGGATTCTGGTCGCTCCGCAATATCTGGTCCGCTCCGCAATTGCTCTATTGAGGTCAGGCGTGGGTGTCGATCCAATCCTTTAGCTGAGCTGCGTCCGAGGCCGTCTCGGCGTGAAACGTCCAGCCGTCCGGGGTAGGGTCGCAATCCCTGTACGTGCTGATTCCGGGATTGGAAGATGTTGGTTGTCCTGCCATAGACAGTGCATCTAGAGCAGCTTCGATCCGAGCTCGCAGCGACGCGGGTCCGCGAACCACTGCGCCGTCGACAGTGATCGTGTTGCTGTCGGGTTTACCCTGCATTCTAATGACCTCATTTGGTGGGCTTTGATGGTCTCGCAACCCGTAGGCCCTGTCGATCACGCTTGCGTGACGTCACCGTAACGCCCTGGCCAACCACTTCGCTGCCGTTAAGGTCAGCGTGTAGGGGTGGCCTTTGAACCCCGCTTCTTTCGCACGTAGATCTCGGTTGTCGTGACCGATGAGTGGCCCAGCTGGGCCTGCGCTTCGCGAATGTCATTGGCCGAATCGGCCTTGTCCGTGCCTGCCTTCGCGCGCAGGTCGCGGAACTGAAACTCCCCCTTTGCAATGCCGGCGTCATCGCGCGCCTTGTCAAACCGGTAGCGCAGCGCTGCCCGGCCCAGTGCCAGCCCGCTGTCGTCTACGATCAAGCGGGTGCTGTACGGCTTCGACTTGCCGTCAGGAAGCTTCTCGCTCTTCCGCTTGGCGATCCGTTCCAGCAGCGTCCCCAGTTCGCCCGTGATCTCCATGAGCACCTTGTTCGTGGACTTCGCCTGCGTGATAGCCAGGCCACGGGGTGTGACCTGCCGCATATCCATTGACCAGACGTCGCCGACGCGCTGGCCGGTCAAGTAGGCAAGATCCATGGCGTCCCGCAGGGAGGCGTCGGCATGCCGGTAGACCGCCTGGAACACCTCGTCTTCCACGTAGACGCCGCGGCCAGATTCCTTGTTGCGTCGAATGCCCTCACACGGGTTCGGCAGGTCCGTGACGCCTTTGCCGCGTGCCCAGTTCCAAAGGTCACGACGGCGGCGGCCGGGATAGTGTTCGCATGTTCGAACTCCGCCCACTTCTTGATGGCTACGCCGTAGTCGCTCCCGAGAGGCGTCTCCTTGCGTGGCCTGCCGCCGTGATCATAGTAGTAGTGCACCACGCCGGACTTCTGCCGGCGAGCGCGGAACCGGGGGATGGCCCCCGGCTTGTTCGGTTTCCTTCCCATTTACGCAACCTTGCTCGGGGTCCATGTCAGCGCCTGCTTGGCGCTCGCGCTCGTTCCTTCAACGCTGGAGCGCAACACGACAGGCCAGTCGTGAGCATCCAGATAGTGCTTGATCCCGTTCTTGCGGAGAAACGCCGCCTGGCGCGCGCGCTGCGGCGTGCGGCACAGGGTGACGATCTCATCGCGCGATAGGAACATGTCAGCCACTGGCCACCCGCCCTTCGCCTGGCATCTGCAGGCGCATCTGGATAACGTTGTCCGCCGCCGGGGCCGCGATCGCGGGCAGCACCTTTCGCGCGCTGCGGGCGGGGCGGTTGATGCGGCGCCATTCGGCCAGGGCGGCATCCGGCTCGGCATGCTTGCTGGTCATCCGGCATTTGCACTCGACCAGGTGGCCACCGCCGGCGGCGAGGCCGCGCAGGTCGTGGATGTGGCGCGCGCTGTGTCCGGCGGCGCAGGCCGGCAGCCCCTCGGGGTGGCTGATGTGTCGCTGGGTCATGGGGTGGCCTCCAGGTTGACGATGTTCATGCGGCGGCGCCTCGCAGCAGCGGGGCTTCGTTGTCCAGGCGTTGCTGGGCCGACGCGGCGATGGCCTGATCCTTCTCGATCAGGACGAAGCTGCGGTGTTCGATCGTGGCTGCGGCGCCGGTGCTTGCGCTGCCCGCGAAAGGGTCCAGCACGGTCCCGCCAGGTGGGCAGGAGTAGCGAATCAGGGGCAAGAGCAGCTCGAGCGGCTTCTGGGTGGGGTGGATGGCGCGGCCGTGTTCGTTGCGCACCTGAATCACGCTACGCATCAGGCGTGGGCCGCCATCCTCCGAGACGTAGGTGGTGGATCCAGTAGCGCCATGCCATTGAGCCGGCTTCTGCTTCTTACGGACGACCCTGGCGCGCGCGTCGTTCGTGACCTGCGCCGCGTGGTGCACGTCCGCCCATGCGCCGCGATAGAACATGACCGCATGCTCATGGACCCGCCGGAACCGATCGTTGTGGAAGCCCGTGCCGTTCTGCTTCTCCCACACGACGTCTTGGGAGTACCGGAACCCGTGGGCCGCCATCTCCGCGAACACCGGCACCAGGAAGCGCATGGAGCCGAACACCCAGATGGAGGCCGCTGGCTTGAGGGCCCGAGCCACGTGTTCGATCCACCCAGGGCAGATCGCATCCCATTCCAAAGACGTGTCGCCATAGGGCGGATCGGTGATGCAGCAATCCGCAATCGCGGCCGGGAGCATGGGCAAGACCTCGCGGCAGTCGCCGACGTGGATCATCGGCGCACCGCCAACCGGTTGAAGAAGCGCCGCACCAGGTAGCCGCGCACGATCGAGATCACGGTGTAGACCACAGTGATGCCCAGCGCTGTGCCCGCGCCGACGGAGTAGCCGAACGCGGCCATCACGAACGGCGTCACCGCCCAGGAGATCCCGAAGCCGATTGCCGTGCTGACGTTGGCCTCGAGGAACGATTGGAGTTTGGTCTGGCTCAAGCGAACAGCTCCAGTTGGGCGGGGAGGGCCGAGCGGCGCTCGACCACCGCGGTGGGTTGAGGAAGGGCAGCAGCGGCCCGGCGGCGGGCATTGCCGGCCCAGCGCAGCAGCACGTGGGAGAAGGACGTGCCGCGCCGGGCGCGCGCCTCGTGCAGCAGCACGCGCGCCGTGTGCTTGGCCTGGGTGAAGGGATCAGCCACCGGCCACCTCCGGCTCGAGGAGGTGAGCCGCCCAAGCTTCGAAGTGGATCCCTGGGCGCAGCCTTGTGCCACGGCGCGGCACGAACTCAGGCCGGTGGATTGCGGAGACCAACAGCTGGGTTTCGGCGCGCTTGTTCGACGTGTCGCGGAAGGGCGCGCCGTGCCAGTTGCAGTTGCCAAGCGGCACGCCATGCGAAGGCTTCAGGCAGCTCCCGTCCCACTCCAGCAATCCCCAGCCGGCCGGCAGGTCCTCGACTTTGATCACCCCGGGCGGTGCCGCATAGAAGCGCCAGTCGCCGACGGCGTCTGCCGGATCGATGCGGTGCGGCTTCTTGGCGTCGGCAAGGAAGTCGGAGCGACTGGCCTTCACCTCCACGACCAGCGATATCCCATCACGCCAGCCGATGGCATCGGGCTGTTCACGGGGACCGGCCTTGAATGGGTCGCAAAGGATCGCGGCGCACCCGTTGCGTCGAAGCCACCGGACGGCTGCTGCCACGATCTCATCGTGCATTGGACCTGCCATCACCGGTCCTCCCGAATCTCAGCAACAGCCGGGACCTTGATGCGCATGTTGCGCGGCGGCTTGACGGTGGCCAGAGTGACGGGCGGATTCGGGGCTATGGGCCCGGTGTGGCGGTAGTCCCGTAGCGGATCGGCCACGAACCGACCGCCCTCCTTGCGCTGCACGGAGTATTCGGGGAAGGCCTCGGCGGGAAGCTGCTCTTGAGCCTCATCCATCAGCGCAACGAACCTCTCCTGCCAGTCGAGCGGCATGGACTGCAACGTGCGGCGCGGCACCACCAGGTAAGCTGCGCGGCCGAGCCCAAAAGCCTTCCAGATGGGCCCGTCGTAGTAGGGGTTCAGGACGGCCTGCTGTTCGATATCAGCCATTGGGGCTCTCTCCGCAGTGGTAAGCTCGGCCCAGCCCTAGAGGACGGAAGCCATGTCGCATAGCCAACTCGATCATTCCGAGGTTTTTCTCGTTCATCAGGACGGGCTCTTTGCAAAAGTGAGCGTGACGAAGGCCGCCAACGGTTGGTCCGTGCATGTGGTGGAAGTTAAACGGCCTAACGGAGTGACCGTCACGTTTGGGCACGGGCTTGGAGTTCCAGGCACGCTGGACGATGCGCGCGCAGCTGGCATTCGCAGCGCCCGTTCGCAGATTGCTACGACGCTGCACCGCGATACCAACGAGACCGGTCACGTGCTTCGGCCGCGCTATCAGCGCCGTTCGGATGGCACCGAGTACTTCGATGCATACGTGGAAGTGATCCAGGGAGACGACGTAGTACACCGGCACTTGATGGCGCCAGTGCCCAGCCGTCAGATGGGGGACCGCGAAGCAATGGACTTTGCTGCGCAGCTGCTTCGACACGTGACTGGCATTAGGGGTGATGGCTCGCTGGTCATTTGAGAACAACGCGGTGGCGGGCAGTGGGTCAGCCATGGGACACCCCCGGCGCTGGATCGCGCGGACGGTCGAGCAAATCAAGCTGCGCAGCTATCAGAGCCCCAGCGCGCACCAAGTCACGGCGCGCGTCCCTCGGCTTCCACCACAGGCGGTGCCATGGCCAGCACGCCGGCGGCGACCGCGTCGCCACGTGAGAGCGCCCGCCGGCGGCCAAGTCCATCGCCGCCACCTGGACATAGGCCAACGCCGCGTTCGCCAGTTCGCCGGCCTTGTAGTCCGCGTCGTTTTCGGCGCTGTAGCCTTCGGCGTCAACCTGCCGCTGGCGCTCATCGGCGATCGCGCGGACGCCGGAGCCCAGGTCAATGCACTGCGCGAGCGCGGTGCGGATGGCCTGGATGATGGCTACTTGCAGACTCGCGCGACGCTGCGGATCCCATTCCTCAGTGAACCGGCGGGCGACGTCGAGCGCGAGGGAATCGATATCGGCGGCGGTGGTGGAGGCGTGCTGTTCGTTGCTCATGCCTGGGTGTCCTTGAGGTACTGGTCGAGTCGTTCGAGCAGGTAGGTGGTTTCGGTCTGCCAGCGGCGGGCGTCGTAGTGGTTGATGACCTTCGACGTGGCGATCTGCTGCAGTGCCTGGAGGGGTTCGCGGAACCAGAAGGGGTCGAAGGGGAGGGCGGCGCGCCTGTCCAACGTTGGCGCCGGTGGGCAGCAGTCGGGCCCGGCCAGCCAGTCTTTCTCGTGGCAGTCTTGGCATACGCCGTCGCGGAACCGGTGGGCCTTGGCCGGCTGGTCTGCCTTCGGGTGCAGGTAGAGCGCACGCACCACCAGGTCACGCCGCCGCGCGTTGATCACGTCGCCTTCGTTCGCGGCGATCCACGGTTCCGACGAGTAGCGGGGGCGGCATTCGTAGCGCACCGGCTTCTGGAGGCCGTACAGCTGGTCCATGAGGGTGGCCGCCCAACCGCGCACCGTCTCCGCCGGCACCGGCTCAACAGCGGCGCCAGCGCGGCGCATGGCGCGCACGGTGGCGGCCACGGTCGGTCCCTCGGCGACGGCTGCGGTCATGCGCGCGGGTCTAGCGAGCGGATCTGTTCGAGCATCCGGGCGAAGTGTTCGGTTTGGCAGCGGCCAAGCCAGGTGGTGGCGACGACGGAGGCCAGGGTGGCGCCGGCAAGGAAGCCGAGGAAGAAGGTGACGACGATCATGCTGCGTCGCCTCCCGGTGCTGGGGACCGTGCTTCGCGCTGTCGGCGCGCGCGCTCGGCCAGTTCGTTCTGGACGGCCTTGGAATAGCCAGCGCGGACCAGCTGGCCGACGCACTCGTGGTGGTTCCAGCCCTTGCTGATGGCCTGGCTGCGCACGGACTGTGCGCGGGCGAACTGCTCGTAGGTGGTGACGCTCATGCGTCACCGCCCTGGAGCAAGGCGCGCTCGGCAGCCTCGTACTCGCTGCCCAGGATCTCGGTCATGCCGGGCATGGCCTTGCGGGTGCTGGCGTAGAGGAATCCGCCATAGACGAAGAGCGTCAGCCCTTCGAACAGGAATTCCAGATGGCTGCTGAAGCCGAGGGCTTGGTGAACACGGTTGGCACGGATGCTGCCGGTGGGGGCGTGATCTCTCCAGGTCGCGTTCAGGGCTTTCAGCTCTGCCTTGGTTTCTGCGCTGGCGCCCTTGAGCGGAGAGCTACGCGGCCACTGCAGGCCGTCGCGATCAGGCGCGCGCCAGAGGTCACGAGGCGCGACCGACACGAATTTGATCCCAGCGAAGCGGTAGGGATCGGCATAAATGAAGCCTTCGCCGCCGAATTTGGCGGCGAAGGTATCGATTTCCGCTCGGAGTGCTGCCTTCTGCGCGCTTTCTTCTTCCCACGCGGCCAGCACGGCCGGGGCGTTGGTCTTGTAGAAGCTCATGCGGCGCCGCCTTGAACGAGGGCGAGGGTGTCGCGCAGCTCGGCGATTCGCCTGCGGTCCTTCGCTGCGTCACCCTGGTAGCCGGCGGCGACACGCGCGGAAGCTGCACGGTTCGGGTTCTTGGGGTTGTTTGCCCGGCGCTCGAAGTACCGAGCGCGTCGGCTGGCACCGCGCTCCAGGCGAATCCACCACGCGAGGTCGTCGCGCAGCGCCAGGACATCGACAGGTGCGCTCATGCGTGCACCTGGACCAGGTCGGCGTTGCCGCGCTGGAGGGCGGGGCTGAACTGGCCGGCCACTGAAGCAAGGTCGGCGCTGAGCTGCAGTGCTTCTGCCTGCTCAAGGACGATGAGGGCGTCCCCGATCTTGATGACGATGGATTCGTTACGCGGACGCGCTTCCACGACGGCGTGGGAGCGATCAGTGGTGCTGATGTAGGCCATGGAAGACTCCGTGCCCCGGCCCGGATGGGCTGTTACTGGGGCGACGAACGAACATTAGCCAAAGGCTATTTGCCTGTCAATAGCCATAAGCTAACGGACGGTGCTGTTTTGAGCATGGATGGTCCATATGTTGTGGCCAACCGGGGCGCGCAGTGTCTTTGCTAAGATCAACGCCAGTTTTAGTCTAGTGAGTGAGCGCGGAAACGGATGTTCAGCGACTACATGCTCTTTATTGATGAGAGTGGCGATCATGGGCTGGAAACCATCGATCGCCATTACCCAGTCTTCGTGCTCTGCGGGGTTCTAGTGGCAAAGGAAGAGTACGTGGACGTCCTTTCCCCGGCGCTCGGACGTCTCAAGCTCAAATACTGGGGACACACGGAGGCTATCCTCCACGAGCGAGAGATTCGCAAGCCGCGGGGCGAGTTCTCTTTCTTACAAATTGCCGAGCGTCGCGATAGCTTCCATCAAGAGGTTGCTGAAATTTTCTTGGACGGTGGTTTTCAGCTGATTTACAGCGTTATTCACAAGGAAAGGTACATCCAGCGTTACGCAGCGCCACGTAACCCATACGAGTTGTCGATGAGTTTCGTGCTTGAGCGAGCTTTTCTAGAGTTGAACGATAGAGGGCATGGGGCACGTCGAACGACGGTGGTTGTTGAGTGCCGAGGGAAAAAAGAAGACGCGCAACTCAGGGTCGCATTCGACCAGATCGTCAGCGGAAACAACGCGTGCCGCCGAGCACTGCCCTTTGACTTGCTGATGGTCCCCAAGGCGGCAAACTCCGCCGGACTCCAGATCGCCGATCTTGCGGCCCGGCCGCTTGGCTCCCACGTTTTGCGGCCAAGCCAGCAAAGCAGGGCGTACGACGCGATTCGCGCAAGGATCAGGCGCTCTCCGAGCGGAACCATCCCAGGTTACGGGGTCAAGGTTAGCCCATAAAAGCGAAGGGCCCCAACGAGTTGGGGCCCAGCGCCGACCGGATATTTCCAGTCCGACTTGCGCGAAGGGTAGCGGCGGCGGCGCCAGATTGCAAGCCCCAGGCGCAAATCGTTTTCGAGGCGTTTAGAACTTGCGCAAACCAGCGTGGATAAGGGCCTTTCCAAGAATGCTCACGTCGCCTGGATCTGGCCGGTAGGCTGGGAAGTCAGTATTCACGCTGACCACGTATAGGCCGTCCCCGCGCTTCTGGAGCATCTTGATCTGCGTCTCGCCGCCGATATTGATCAGGTAGTAGTCGTCGCCGTCGAAGTAGTCGCAGGTTGTGTCGATCCAGATGATGTCACCGTCTTCCAGCTTTGGCCTCATTGACGGCCCACGGCCAGTGATGATCTTTATCCGACCAGGCTGAGGCAGGTAGCCGAGCTTACGGCGGACTTCCCACTCGGCAATCTCTATCGTTTGCACCACCTCTGGGTAGTCCTGGTTGACTATCCCTGCACCCATGCCAGCACCCCCTTCAAACAAGTCGAAGCGAACATAGCCCGGACGCGTCTCGCTCTCTGAGACCTCCGAGCTAGAGAGGCTCTCGGGCGCGTGCTGCGTATCCATCCAGCCTGCTGCAAGCCCCAGCGAGGCTTCAATCGCGCGTGCTGTCGTTCCCGACATCACACGGGGTTTGCCGGTGGTCGCGTTGCGACTGCGATTCACCCACTGGCTCACCTGCGCAGGGTTCTTGATCCCTGCCGCTTCCGCGAACTGCCTTTGGCCACCGCTGGCGGTGATCAAGCTGATGAGATTTTCCAGGCGGACTTCTTCAATTGTGCGCATCCGGCTATTGAATAGCGAATGGCTATCCAAGCCAACGAGCTTTTGGCTATTGTGTTTAGAATAGCCACAGGCTAATGTGTAGCGCATGGACCTACTCACCTACATCTCGGATATGAGTCGCCGTGTCGCTTTGGCCGAAGCCTGCAGCACGAGCCCTGAGTACCTTTGGCAAATCGCGACCCGTTGGCGGGGGAAGCGGCCCAGCCCGGAGCTTGCTGCATGCATTGAGCGAGAAACCGCGCGACTCGGGCCGGAACGCGTGGCCAAGGAACCAATGATCTTCGGGGCTGCCGTCAGTAACGCCCGCGCTGCTGTTGGGGCGCTTGTGGACAGCCGCATGAGCAAGCGCGCGCTGCGCGCTCGGCTGGGCCTGACCAGCGATGCGCATTTGGCCAAGGTTCTGAAGCTGCCCACGGTTGAGGTTGCGGCATGGCCGGAAGAGCAGGGCGTTCCTGCGCTCCCGCAGGTGTTGCAACTGCTCGGGGTGCAAGGCGACGCCCAAGTGACCGCTGCCGCACCAGAAGACACCGATTCCGATCGAATCATTTCTGTTGACGCGGCCTGAGTTGCCGCGCGCTGAAGTGCGTTTTTTCACCCATCCCTCTTGAGGCTTCCATACGGACATGTACGCAGACCCTTCGAACATTCGTGATAACCCGATCAAGGTCCGGTTCAACGACTCGGAAAAAGCTGTGATCGAGGCCTTGGCGAACTTCAACGGCCGCCAGCCAGCTGTGTTTGTGCGCGACTTGGTGCTGGCTGGCCTCGCGTCGTTGGAACAGCGTAGCTCTGATGCAGACGCTGCCTGAAGGGCCAGAAGAGTCCCGATGGAGGGCCTATGGAAATACTGCTGTCGCGCGACGAGCGAAAACGGCTTGAGCAGTACGCGGCCCACGCGGGGATGACCGTGGAGCAGGCCGCAACGGAGTTGGCACGCGCCGAATTGGGGCGGCGCTACCGACTCTCCCGAAGCAATGGCGATGTCGTCCCTTTTCAGGCCCTCAAGCGGCCCGATGAATCAACGAGGTAGTACCGATGAGCAGCCGTCTCGCGCGCTCGACCGATATCAGCACCAGCCATGAAGCCGCCGCCCGCGTGGTGTCCAGCGGGCTGCAAGCGTTTCAGCAGGATCGCGCCGCCAGCGCCGTGAAGCAGCACCCAGGCATGACCAGCATGGAGCTGGCCAAGGCCACCGGCCAAGACCGCTACATGCTGGCCCGTCGCCTCCCTGAACTGCTGGAAGACGGCCGCGCGTGGCGTGGCCCGAAGAAGCCGTGCCAGGTCAGCGGCCGCAGCGCGTGCACCTGGTGGCCGGTTGCCCCGGGCGAGAACCTGGCGCTGGTGATCTGACATGGCAGCACGAATGACCGGCATGGTGTTCGACAGGTATCCGGCGGGCGGCGGCGAAATGCTGCTCGCGCTGGCCCTGGCCGACCACGCCCATGACGATGGCACCCACATCTTCCCGTCAATCGCCAGCCTCGCGACGAAGTCGCGGCAGTCGGAGCGCTCTGTGCAGTACCAGCTCCGCAAGATGGAGCAGAGCGGATGGCTGGAACTGGTCAACGCTGGCGGCGGGCGCATGTCCGGCTACAAGTCAGGCGGGCGCCCGCGCGAGTACCGAATCAGCCCGCGTTGGATCAAGGGTGAAGAGCTGTCCACCTCGAACGACGGTGTTGCATCCGACTCAGATTCAAAGGGTGCAAATTCTGCACCCTTTGAAAAGGGTGCAACCCAGAGTCGTAAAGGGTGCAAAGCAGCGCAGAAAAGGGTGCAACCCAGCGTCGAAAAGGGTGCAACAGCTATTGCACCCGAACCAAAAGCAATCAAAAGCAATCGACAGCAACCCACACACAGCAGCGGTGTGAACGAGCCGGGCAACGGTTCGATGACCACGTCGGAGATCGACGCAGCGCTGGCCGGATTCGGCGGCCTGCCCACCGGTCTGGACCGCGAGGTGCTGGCCCGGTTCACCCGGCATCGCGGTGCCTGCCGACGTCCGCTGTCGATCCAGGCGTGGTTCCAGGTACGCAACACGCTGCTCGGCTTGGCCGCCAACGGCCACGACATGAACGAATCCCTGAGGCAGACCATGGCCGCCGGCCTGGCCCTGCCTGTGATCCCTATCGCCAACCCCGCCAACGGAGCGACTCATGCGACCCCTCACCACGGTTCTGCCGACCACGTCACCCAGCTCCGGGAGCAGTACGAACGAGATCAGTACCAGCGACAGCATGGCGCTGGTGGCCTCGCTGGCGGCGCAGGAATCCTCGACGGTGAGTTTGCCGTCGTCGGTTGATCCGGACCCGCGCGCCATGTCTGCGCTGTGGACCCTGTGGGAGCGCATGGCGGCCATGTTCCCGGCCAAGTGGGCCCGTGCGAATGGCGCAGCGCCGGTTGCGCAATCCGGGGCGCTGACGACCGCTGGTGAAGTCTGGCTGCAGTGCATCAGCGGCCTGAGCCCGAAGAAGCTGGCCGCCGGCCTGTCGGCCTGCATGCGCGACGCCCTGGAATGGCCGCCGAACCCGCCGCGCTTCCGGGCCATGTGCTTTGACGTGCCGGCGCTCGCCCAGGTGCAGCAGGAAGTGCGGCCGGGCCGCGCCCAGTGCGGCTTTACCGTGCTGGTGCGGTCGTTCCTGGATCTGCACCACTACGCCAGCGCCGAGGACGGCTACCAGCAAAGCAGGATGCTGCAGGACGCCTATGAGCGCGCCGTGCGGCATGTGGTCGACGGCAAGCCGGTCCCCGAACCCACTCTGGCGCTGCCGCCGGTGCACCCCGTCGTGAACCCGGTGCGCGACCGCGATGCCGCACGCGCAGCCATGGCGCGCGCTGCTGCGGACCTGGGGTTCGATGGGGA
>NZ_JBFULB010000122.1:0-11044 GCF_056400545.1 Stenotrophomonas sp. P5_A8
CCCCCTGCCTGGTGCTGGAAGGCGGCGCGATCGACGGCATCGCCAGCTTCTACGCCGAGATCAACCGCGTCTTCATGCCCGACGAAGACTGGCAACTCGGGCCAAGCCTGGATGCGCTGGATGACATGCTCTACGGCGCCTATGGCGCGCTGGCCGGTCACACGACCGTCCAGTTGCACTGGAAGGACATCGCACACAGTCGCCGGGCGCTTGGAGTAGCGGCAACGCGCACGTGGCTGCAGGCCAAACTGGATCCGGCCGGACCGTTCAACCCCGGCCATGTCAGCGCACAACTGCAGGCGCTGGAACGCGGCGAGGGCCAGACCTATTTCGATATCGTCATGCAGATCATCGCCGCACATCCCAATGTGACGCTGCTGACCCGTTGAGCCCGGGAGCGACCCTTCGCCCGCCCGGCCCCCTCCCCTACAATGGTCCATCCGGCGGCCTTCCGGCCTGCCCCCGACGTTGATGGACCCCGCGTGACCGATAAGCAGCCCGAACACACCCCGCTCATGAAGCAGTTCTTCGCCGCAAAGTCCGAGTATCCGGACCTGCTGCTGTTCTTCCGGATGGGCGACTTCTACGAGCTGTTCTACGACGACGCACGCAAGGCCGCGCGGCTGCTGGACATCACCCTGACCCAGCGCGGCAGCTCCGGCGGTGCGCCGATCCCGATGGCCGGCGTGCCGGTGCATGCCTACGAAGGCTACCTGGCGCGGCTAGTGGCGCTGGGCGAATCGGTGGCCATCTGCGAGCAGATCGGCGACCCGGCGCTAGCCAAGGGCCTGGTCGAACGCAAGGTGGTGCGCATCGTCACCCCCGGCACGGTCACCGATGAGGCACTGCTGGACGAGCGTCGTGACACCCTGCTGATGGCGCTGTCGCGCGGCAAGCACGGCTTCGGCCTGGCCTGGGCCGACCTGGCCGGCGGTCGCTTTTTGGTCAACGAAGTAGATTCGGAAGACGCGCTGGAAGCCGAACTGGCGCGCCTGGAGCCGGCCGAACTGCTGGTACCCGACGAAGAAAACTGGCCGGAGTTCCTCAAGCACCGCAGCGGCATCCGTCGCCGCGCGCCGTGGCTGTTCGATCCCGACAGCGGCCGCCGCCAGCTGCTGGCCTTCTTCAAGCTGCACGACCTCACCGGTTTCGGCATCGACGACAAGCCGCGCGCGACCGCGGCGGCCGGCGCCCTGCTTGGCTATGTCGAGGAAACCCAGAAACAGCGCCTGCCGCACCTGACCGCGATCGCCACCGAAACGGCGAGCGAAGCGATCGCGATGAACGCCGCCACGCGCCGCCATCTCGAACTGGACACGCGCGTCGACGGCGACACCCGCAACACCCTGCTCGGCGTGCTCGATACCACCGTCACCCCCATGGGCGGTCGCCTGCTGCGGCGTTGGCTGCACCGTCCGCTGCGCCTGCGCGAGGTGCTGGTGCATCGCCACGATGCGGTAGCCACGCTGATCGACCGCGGCGCCGATGGCGATGTGCGCGAAGCGTTCCGTGCGCTCGGCGATCTGGAACGCATCCTCACCCGCGTGGCGCTGCGCTCGGCACGTCCGCGCGATTTCTCGACCCTGCGCGATGGCCTCGGCCTGCTGCCGGAAGTACGTCGCGTGCTCGCCCCGCTGGACTCTCCGCGCCTGGTCGCGCTGCACGACGCGCTGGGCTCGCATGACGAATGCGCGCACCTGCTGGCCAGCGCGATCGCCCCCACCCCACCGATGAAGCTCAGCGACGGCGGTGTCATCGGCGAAGGCTTCGATGCCGAGCTGGACGAACTGCGCCGCCTGTCCACCCATGCCGATCAGTTCCTGATCGACCTGGAACAGCGCGAACGCATCAGCAGCGGCATTGCCACGTTGAAGGTCGGCTACAACCGCGTGCACGGCTACTACATCGAAATCAGCAAGGGCCAAAGTGAGAAGGCGCCGGTGCACTACACCCGCCGCCAGACCCTGACCAATGCCGAGCGCTACATCACCGAAGAACTGAAATCCTTCGAGGACAAGGTGCTGTCGGCGCGCGAGCGTTCGCTGTCGCGCGAGAAGCTGCTGTACGAACAGCTGTTGGATACGCTGGCCGGCAAGTTGGAGCCGCTCAAGCAGTGCGCCGCCGCGCTCAGCGAACTGGACGTGCTGGCCGGCTTCGCCGAACGCGCACAGGCGCTGGACTGGGCCCGCCCGGAGCTGGAAACAGCGCCGTGCCTGCGCATCGAACGCGGCCGCCACCCGGTGGTCGAGGCGGTGCGCGAGCAGCCGTTCGAGCCCAACGACCTGGACCTGCATCCGGACCGCCGCATGCTGGTCATCACCGGCCCGAACATGGGCGGTAAATCGACCTACATGCGCCAGAACGCGCTGATCGTGCTGCTGGCCCACATCGGCAGCTTCGTGCCGGCCAGCCGCGCGGTGATCGGTTCGATCGACCGCATCCTGACCCGCATCGGCGCCGGCGACGACCTCGCGCGCGGGCAGTCCACCTTCATGGTCGAGATGGCCGAGACCAGCTACATCCTGCACCACGCCAGCGCGCACTCGCTGGTGCTGATGGACGAGATCGGCCGCGGCACCTCCACCTACGACGGCCTGGCCCTGGCCGATGCGGTGGCGCGCCACCTGGCCTACCAGAATCGCTGTTACACGTTGTTTGCCACCCACTACTTCGAGCTGACCGCGCTGGCCGACGAGCAGCACGAAGGCGGCCCCAGTGGCATCGCCAACGTGCACCTGGATGCGGTGGAACACACCGACAAGAACGGCAGCGAAGCGCTGGTGTTCATGCACGCGGTCAAGGACGGCCCGGCCAACCGCAGCTTCGGCCTGCAGGTGGCGGCCCTGGCCGGCCTGCCACGCTCCACCGTCGCGCAGGCACGGCGTCGCCTGGCCGAACTGGAGCAGCGCGGCGGCGAGAGTCAGGCCGCCACCGTGGCCCCGCAGGCCCTGGATGCACCGCAGCAGTTCGGCCTGTTCAACGCACCCAACACCGCCGCGCAGGACGCGCTGGCCGCGATCGATCCGGACGAGCTGACCCCCAAGCAGGCCCTGGAAGCGCTGTACCGGCTGAAAGCACTGATCTGATCCAGCGCGCCCAGCGCGCGTGGCAGTGGCCGGGGTCATCCAGCGTAGGCATGCGCCTACGCTGGAATGGGCGGTATGACGAACCTGGCTGAACCGCAGGCGCACCTGAACCTCGCACGTGCCCCCACGCACGTTCCAGTTCGGAGGGTGTGTCGCCATTGCCCCTTGCCGGTGCACAACACCCTCTTGATGCTGGCCCGTCCCCGTAACGGTCCCCGTCATGTCCCTGCTCCCAACGCGTCACTTCGGCGCCATCGATGGCATGCGTGCCCTGGCGGTGGTTGCCGTCATCGTTTTCCACGCCAACAAGGCGCTCCTGCCCGGCGGGTTCAGTGGCGTGGACCTGTTTTTCGTTGTGTCCGGATTCGTGATCAGCCAGTCCCTGGCAGCGCGGCCCACCCCCACCCTTGGCCGCTTCCTGCTCGATTTCTACCGGCGGCGGCTGCTGCGGCTGCTGCCCGCGCTGCTGCTGATGCTGCTGGTCACTTTCCTGCTGTCGGCCCTGCTGATGCCACGTGCCTGGCGCAACGAGCAGTTCGACCAGACCGGACTGGGCGCATTGTTGGGGGTCAGCAACCTGGTGCTGGCCTGGCAGCAGGATGGCTACTTCTCGCCGGGCGCCGACCTCAACCCCTTCCTGCACACCTGGACGCTCGGGGTGGAAGAACAGTTCTACCTGCTGTTTCCGTTCGTGTACTTCGTCTGGCTGCAGCACCGCCGGACCCACGCGGCCGCGCGCTGGCTGTTGCCGGTATTGGCCGCGGCGTCGCTGGCGATCGCCGCCGTGCAGGCGACCACCGCGCCAGCATCGGCGTTTTACCTGCTGCCGGCACGGTTGTGGGAGCTGGCCGCAGGCGCATTGTTGTACCAGCGCGTGATGACCCACGGCGCACCTGCGCGCTGGCGGCTGTGGGCGCTGCCAGGCCTGCTGATGGTGGCGCTGGGCTTCGGGTTCGCGTCCCGGTTCTCGTTTCCCTTCCCGGGCGCGCTGATCACCGTGGCTGGCACGCTGATGCTGCTGGCCGCCGCCGCCGCCGACGACACCGACCGCGCACGGTCATCGGTTCTGAGCGGGCTGCAATGGCGGCCGCTGGTCTACATCGGCGTGTTGTCCTACTCGCTCTATCTCTGGCACTGGCCGTTGCTGGTGCTGCTGCGCTGGACCTACGGCATGCAGGGCATCGCGTTGTGGGCCTACCCGGTCGTACTGGTGGCCATCGCCAGCGCCTCCTATCACTGGATCGAAAATCCGGCACGCCGGCGGGGCACACGCCTTCGCACGCGCACGGTACTGGCAATGGGCATTGCCGCCATGGGCCTGTCCGCCACGGGTGCCTACCTGATCGTGCAGCACACCGACGACATCTCGCTCAGCACCACCGGCGACGGCTACCAGTGGCGGCCCTACCTGCATCCCGCCTGGAAACCGGTGCCGCCGGTCGATGGCCCCACCCTCGCAGGTCGGCAGCTGTTCGTCGCCGGCGACTCGCATGCCGCCGCCTACCGGACCATGGTGTCCATCGCCGCGCGGCAGTTGGAGATGGAGTTGCACGTGCTGGAGCGCGGTGGCTGCGGCATCGTCACCTTGCTTGGCACTGCACCGGGCGACTGTAGTGACGCACGCGAACGCGTCCTGGCGCAGATCGAGGCGCAGGCCCGGCCCGGAGATGTGGTGCTGATCGCCTCGCTGCGCATGCCCGAACTGCGCGGCCGCGATTGGCGCCGTGGGCATGCCGTGGTCATGGACGACATCCTGCACGCCCGCAACGCGGACGACGACCGCGCCGCCAGACAGGACGCCGAAGCGGTGCTGGCGCGCCTGGAGGCGCTGCAGGTGAAGATCGTGATCGACGCGCCATTGCCCATCTTCAAGGCCTCCGCGTATCGATGTTCGGATCCGTTCAACCGGATGAATCCGGCCTGCGCCGACGGCCTGACGATGCCCCGCGCGGACCTAGAGCGGCTGCGCGCGCCGCAGATGGCGCTGCTCGCATCGCTCGCCTCGGCGCATCCTGCGCTGCATGTGTGGGATCCGCTGCCGCTGCTGTGCAAGGACAGTACATGTTCGGCGATGGACGGGCTGGATCCGCTGTTCTTCGATTCAGACCACCTGAGCGGGCATGGCAACCGCGTGCTGCTGCCGGACTTCGTCGCCACGCTGCAGCAGATCGCGGTGACGTCGACGCCCTCCGACCGTACCCACTGACCTGCGCCGCCGGCCGGGGCGCCAAGGCCAGGCCGGCGGCCTGAGGCCTTCGCATTACCGTAGTAAATGCAGCGCTATGCTCGGCGCGTCCCCCTTCCTGCTCCGGAGTCCGCCGTGAACACCGAATCACTCGCCGCTTCCCTCTTCCAGCAGCTGCAGCAGGGCCAAGGCCTGCAGCAGGTCTCCCAGCAGCTTGGCATCGACCAGCACCAGGCCAGCGGCGCGGTCGGCGCGGCCCTGCCCCTGCTGCTTGGAGCGATGGGCCGCAACGCACAGCAGCCCCAAGGTGCTGAAGCCCTGCTGGGCGCCCTGCAACGCGATCATGCGCCCGCCGGCGGTGGTGGCTTCGACCTGGGCGGGCTGCTCGGCAGCGTGCTCGGGGGCGGCGGGGGTGGCAGTGCCACCAATGGCGCCGGCATCCTGGGCCATGTGTTCGGCGGCAACAGCGACCGCGCCGCGCAGGGCCTGAGCCAGGCCACCGGTCTGGACAGCAGCAAGACCAGCCAGCTGCTGGCCATCCTCGCGCCCATCGTCATGTCCTACCTCGCCCAGCGCTTTGCCAGCGGCGGCAATCCCGGCCAGCTCAGCCAGGCCCTCGGCCAGGAAGCCCAGGCCGCCAGCAGCGGTGGCCTGCTCACCTCGGTGCTCGACCAGGACGGCGACGGCCAGCTCGGCATCGGCGATTTGGTAAAGCTGGGTGGCGGTCTGTTCGGCGGGAAGCGTTGAGGCCGCCACATAAATAGGCCGCAACTATCACATCGGTTGATTCATTCGAATTTACCGATGGAATAACAATGCTTAACGTGTCCCGCATGCCTTCACGGCACGTCCCGGCCCTCACGCCGGGGCTTGGTGGCACCGCACTCCCTGAGGGAAGGTTGGGCCGCCGACATCGCCATAGGCGCCTGCGCGCAGATGATTCCCCATTCGCTGGTACACAGGTAGATGCCCATGAAAAGCGAAGCAAAATGCCCCTTCAACCACGCCCTGGTCGGCGACGCCACCACCAACCGCGACTGGTGGCCCAACCAGTTGCGCGTGGACCTGCTCAACCAGCATTCCAACCGCTCCAATCCGCTGGGTGACGGCTTCAATTACGCCAAGGCGTTCAAGCAGCTCGACTACACCGCGCTGAAGGCCGACCTCAAGGCGCTGATGACCGATTCGCAGGACTGGTGGCCGGCCGACTTCGGTCACTACGGCGGCCTGTTCGTCCGCATGGCCTGGCACAGCGCCGGCACCTACCGCATCGGCGATGGACGCGGCGGCGGCGGTCGCGGCCAGCAGCGTTTCGCCCCGCTCAACAGCTGGCCGGACAATGTCAGCCTGGACAAGGCACGCCGGCTGCTGTGGCCGATCAAGCAGAAGTACGGCCAGGCCATCTCCTGGGCCGACCTGCTGATCCTCACCGGCAACGTCGCACTCGAATCGATGGGCTTCAAGACCTTGGGCTTTGCCGGTGGTCGCCCCGATACCTGGGAGCCGGACCAGGATGTGTACTGGGGCCGCGAGACCACCTGGCTCGGCGGCGATGTGCGCTATGCGCATGGCTCCGAGGGCGTGCAGGAAGACCACGGTGTGCTGGTCTCCGATGACGACGCTGATGGCGACATCCACTCGCGCGATCTGGAGAATCCGCTCGCCGCAGTGCAGATGGGCCTGATCTACGTGAACCCCGAAGGCCCGGACGGCAACCCCGATCCGCTCAAGGCCGCCTTCGACATCCGCGATACCTTCGGCCGCATGGCCATGGACGATGAGGAAACCGTCGCCCTGATCGCCGGTGGTCACAGCTTCGGCAAGACCCACGGTGCCGGCCCGGCCGACAACGTCGGGGCGGAACCGGAAGCAGCGGGGCTGGAAAGCCAGGGCCTTGGCTGGTCCAACACATTCGGCAGCGGCAAGGGCGGGGACACCATCACCAGCGGCCTGGAAGTGACCTGGACGCGCACCCCGGCACAGTGGAGCCACGACTTCTTCGAGCTGCTGTTCAAGCACGAGTGGGAGCTGACCAAGAGCCCGGCCGGTGCGCACCAGTGGGTGGCCAAGGACAGCGAGGCCGTCATCCCCGACGCGCACGACCCGTCGAAGAAGCATCGCCCGAGCATGCTCACCACCGACCTGGCGTTGCGCGTGGACCCGGCCTACGAAAAGATCTCGCGCCGCTTCCTTGAGGACCCGCAGGCCTTTGCCGATGCATTCGCGCGTGCATGGTTCAAGTTGACCCACCGCGACATGGGTCCGCGTGCCCGCTATCTGGGCCCGGAGATCCCGGCCGAGGAATTCATCTGGCAGGACCCGGTGCCCGCAACGACCCATGCGTTGATCGACGCCCGCGACATCACCGCGCTCAAGCAGCAGATCGCCGCTGCCGGACTGAGYGTGGCCGAACTGGTGTCCACTGCCTGGGCCTCGGCGTCGACGTTCCGCGGCTCGGACAAGCGCGGCGGTGCCAACGGTGCACGCATCCGTCTTGCCCCGCAGAAGGATTGGGCCGTGAACCAGCCGCAGCAGCTGTCCAAGGTGCTGGCCGCGCTGGAAAAGATCCAGACCGGCTTCAATGGCGGCGGCGGCAAGCAGGTATCGCTGGCCGACCTGATCGTGCTGGCCGGAGGCGTCGGCGTCGAGCAGGCCGCCAAGGCCGGTGGCCACGACATCAGCGTACCGTTCACCCCCGGCCGCACCGATGCCAGCCAGGCACAGACCGACGTCGAATCGTTCGCGGTACTGGAACCCTACGCCGATGGCTTCCGCAATTATCTCAAGGGCCGCTACAGCGTGCCCGCCGAAGTACTGCTGATCGACAAGGCGCAACTGCTCACCCTGAGCGCGCCGGAGCTGACCGCACTGGTCGGCGGCCTGCGCGTGTTGGGAGCCAATGTCGACGGAAATACCCAGGGTGTGCTGACCGATCGCCCCGGCACGTTGAGCAACGATTTCTTCGTCAACCTGCTGGACATGCGCACGCAGTGGAAACCCGACGGCGATGGCTACGTGAGCAGCGGAGACACGCGCTGGACCGGGAGTCGCGCCGACCTGGTATTCGGATCGAATTCGGTGCTGCGCGCCCTCGCCGAGGTCTACGCCAGCGCGGACGGTGAGAAGAAGCTGGTGCAGGATTTCGTCGCCGCCTGGACGCGGGTGATGGAACTTGACCGCTACGATCTGCACGCGTGAGACAGGGGGAACCGGCCACCAGCCGGCTCCCCCGCAAGGACAGGTGCCAACCGCTGTGTCAGCACCGCTTCAATGCCTGCGCGCACGCGAACGTACGCGCAGGCTCAGATCGCGTCGATGTCGCCCAGGGCCCGGATCAACCGCCGCGCACGCTTGTCCGGTCGATGCTCCGGCGGCTGGTAACCATTCTTCGCCGCCGCGCGCTGCGCACGCAGTTCGGCACGCCGCGCACGCGACGCCTCGCTTTCCGCATACAGCTGCTGCGCCACCGGCGCCGGCCCGCGCATTTCGCTCAGACCACGCACTTGTACGTCGAAAGTTTCATCGCCGCGGCTGATCTGCAGCTGCTCGCCTACCCTCACAGCGCGCGACGACTTCGGGCGCTGCCCCGCCACATCGACCTTACCGGTTTCCACCGCCTGCTTGGCCAGGCTGCGGGTCCGGAAGAAGCGCGCGGCCCACAGCCACACATCCAGCCGCACGCTGGCGCCCAACGATTCTGCTTCAGTCATGCTGCTTGCCCAGCTCCACGGCGTTGGCCGGTCGTTTGTTCAGGGATTGGGGCGCGTCCGGGTTGCCCCGGCATCCAGTGCCACCGATCAGTACCGGCACGCCGGCATCCAGATCGCGGCGCTGGCTGCCCACCTGGCATTCCGGTCGGTCCATCGGCCGCACCTGGGCATCGCCCAGGCGCTGTGTACTCGAACATGCGGCCAACGCAACGGCAATCAAGAGCGCCATCAGCGCGGGCATGAACGGGTCAGCCCGATGCAGGGGACACCGGCCAGTGGGGAGCATCCGGTTGGTTCRCATTGCCTGGAGCCGGCCAGCCGCCGACATTACGGTGCGCATCGCGATATCCCACTGACGGGCTTGGTGCTAGTGTGCCGCTCTCCACGCTTGATCTCCAGAGCACATGGCCAAAGCGCCGCTTGACCTGACCACCGGCCCGATAGGGCGCAACCTGTTCCTGTTCGCCCTGCCGATCCTGGCCGGCAACATCGCCCAGTCGCTGAACGGGTCGGTGAATGCGATCTGGGTGGGCCGCTTCCTCGGCGAGGCGGCTTTGACCGCTACCGCGAACGCCAACAACATCATGTTCTTCCTGATCGGCTCGGTGTTCGGGATCGGCATGGCGGCCACCATCCTGATCGGCCAGGCGATGGGGGCGCGCGACATTTCCCAGGCACGCCGGGTGATGGGCACCAGCGCCACCTTCTTCATCGGCCTGTCGGTGGTGATCGCGATCGCCGGCTGGTGGCTGTCGCATCCGCTGCTGGCGGCCATGGGCACGCCGGCCGAATCGCTGCCGTTGGCCGAGGCCTACCTGCGCATCATCTTCCTGGCGATGCCGACGCTGTATGCGTTCGCGTTCCTGAGCTCGGCGCTGCGCGGCGTCGGCGATTCACGCACGCCGTTCCGCTTCCTGCTGCTGTCGGTGGTGCTGGACATCGGCTTCAACCCGCTGCTGATCTTCGGCATCGGCCCGTTCCCGCAGCTGGGCATCGCCGGTGCCGCCTGGGCCACGCTGATCGCGCAGACGCTGTCGCTGACCGGCCTGCTCTGGTACATGCGCAACAAGCGCCATGTGCTGTGGCTGGGCCGCAAGGACATGGCGCTGTTCAAGATCGACACCACGATCCTGCGCGCGCTGGTGGTCAAGGGCGTGCCGATGGGCCTGCAGATGGTGCTGATCTCGCTGTCGATGATCCTGATGATGAGCATGGTCAACGGCTACGGCACCGACACGGCCGCCGCCTACGGTGCATCGCTGCAGCTATGGACCTACGTGCAGATGCCGGCGATGGCGATCGGCGCGGCGTGCTCGTCGATGGCCGCGCAGAACGTCGGCGCCGGCAACTGGGACCGCGTGCGCGGCACCGCCCGCAGCGGCGTGCTGTACAACTTCCTGCTCACCGGCGTGCTGATCCTGCCGCTGATCCTGCTGGACCGGTACACCCTTGCGCTGTTCCTGCCCGAAGCCAGCCAGTCGCTGGACGTGGCGCGCCACCTCAACCACATCGCGGTGTGGTCGTTCCTGTTCTTCGGCGTCAACTTCGTCATTTCCGGCGTAGTGCGCTCCACCGGTGCGGTGATCCCGCCGCTGCTGATCCTGGCCGCCTCGCTGTGGGGCATCCGCGTGCCGTTCGCCGAACTGCTGCAGGACAGCTGGGGCGCCGATGCGGTGTGGTGGAGTTTCCCGGTCAGCTCGTTCTGCGCGATGCTGATGTCGCTGGCGTATTACCGCTGGGGCGGCTGGCGCAAGGCGCACATGCTGCCGACCCACCGCGACGAAATGGCCGCACCGGCTGCCGTGCCGTCGATGCCGCCTTCACCGGTGGCCGACCTGGACCCGGACGCACCGGCAACGGCGGCGCCGCAGCCCGCGCCGACGCGCGCGGGTTAACCGGCGTCGGTGTCGCGCACCTCGCGCCACGCCGGCAAGCGATAGCGCTGCTGCTGCCACCGCATCAGCAGTGCCATCGCGCCACCGAACAGCAGGCCGGCCACGCCGGCACCGCCCAGTACGCCCGCCGTCGGCAGCATGGCGCTGCGCGCGAACAGCAGCCACATC